>JBFMBA010000176.1:0-13285 GCA_040755475.1 Thermodesulfobacteriota bacterium | reverse complement strand
AGCGCGTGTGCTGCCAGGATCAGGTTCTGGGCGAACAGCCCCGTGTCGAAGATCGACCATTCCCCCAGCGAACCGTCGATGAAAAGGAAGACGGCACAGGGCGCCCCGTAGAACTCGAAGTTCATCAGACGCAGTTTTTCCCGTCCCGCCGCGTCATCTCTGGCCAGCCCGAGTGTGTTCAGCCTGCGGGCGCCGTGCTCCCGGGAACGCTCCTCCATCGCCGCCGGCCACCCCTTGGGGACGGGCAGATCGGAACGGGCGGGCGCCTTGGCCGCAGCTAGTCCCAGCAGATGCCCGGCCAGGGCGTCGCGCTTCGCACCGCTGACTACCGCAACCTCCCATGGCTGGGTGTTCGTGTACGAAGGGCTGGCGCTCACGGCCTCCAGTATCTTCCTGACCACATCGGCAGGAAGGGGATCCGGCCTGAAGGCGCGGATGCTTCTGCGCGTCTGGATCGCTTCCAGTGTTTCCATGGGTATGACCTCCCTTGTTTCCGCCCTTCGAAATGGAGTACCGCCCCTGTCCGGGGGGAGGACCGCACGATGGCCCCCTTTCATCGTGCTGCCGGTCCGTCGGCCGCCCGTGACGACGACGCTGCGGGCAATCACTCGCACACTTTTCGACGTTCGTCAATTATCCATTTCCCCCACGGGCGGTGCACATGGCGGAATCACCGCGGCGCTCCTCGGGCCCGCCAGGATTTCGGCAACCCGCTCCTCGCGTCGCCGGGCCAGAAGCACGACCGCGGCCCTTCGCCATCGATCAATAGAGATGCTCCCCCCTGTCCACAAAGCGCCGGAATCCCTCCCGGTCTCCGGCGCCGTCGGCGATGCGCGTCAGCCCCTTCTTCAGCTCTTCCGTCCCGGTGGCGATGGAAAGCCGCAGGTAATGGAAGGGCTCGGCGCCGATCCGGCCGAAGGATTTCCGGTCCATCGTCGCCACACCATGGACAAACAGGAGAAACATCTGCAGGAGCGTGGAAGGGCTGGTCCTTGTGCGCACCGCCTCGGGAAGGGCTGCGAAGGCATCGAACACCCCCAGGTTGCGGCAGAGACCCTCCACGTTCGGAAAAACATAGAAGGTCCCCCTCGGCTTCAGGCACCGGATGCCCGGAATGTCGTTCAGGCCGTCCACCACCAGGTCCCGACGCATCTGGAAGATGTCCGCCATCCGCTGGATCTCCGTCAGCCCTTCCGGGGATTCCAGCCCCACCCGGACCCCCTCCTGGTTATACGCGGCGGTGCAGGAGAAGTAGTTGATGTTCAGGTTCTTGAAGACCTCCGCCTCCTCCCGCGTGGGAAAGAGCGCCCAGCCGATCCGTCCGCCGGTCCAGGAAAAGCTCTTGGAGGCGCCGCTCACCAGGATCGCCTTCGTCTCCATGCCCGGACAGGCGAGTATGCTGTGGTGGCGGTGCCCGTCGAAGAGGATGTGCTCATAGATCTCGTCGGAATAGACGCGCACGTCCTGGCCGCAGCGCGCGCGGATCACCCGGGCGATCTCCCCCAGCTGCTCCGGGGAGGCGACCCCGCCCGTCGGGTTGGAAGGAAAGTTGAGATAGATCAGTTTGGTTTTCGGCGAAAGAAGGGGCGCCAGCTCCTCGCCCGATAGGGAGAATTCATTCTCCTCCTTCAGATGGATGGGAACCGGCGTCGCCCCCACATAGGAGACGAAGGATTCATAGATGGGAAAGCCGGGGCTCGGATAGACGACCTCGTCCCCGGGACCGCAATAGGTCTGCTGGCAAAGGCCGATGGGGGGCTTGCCCCCGGGAAAGACCACAATCCGCTCCGCCTCCGCCCCGATCCCGCGCGTTTCGGCGATCTGCGCGGCGATCGCCTTGCGCAGCGGCAGGATCCCCTGGGGATCGCAGTAATGGGTGTTGTCGCGGTCGATCTGGCGCTTCACCTCCTCCTTGATGAAGGCGGGAACCGGAAAATCGGGTTCGCCCAGATTGCACTTGATCACCTCCCGCCCCTCTTCCTCGATGGCGCGAATATAAGGCCCCATCTTGAAGGCGTTCTCACTGCCGATCAGTCCCGCCCTGTCCGCATACAAAGCCATAGACACCCCCCTTGTTTTTCCGTCATACGGGCCCGCGCGGCGCCTGCGCCCTTACGTCTCTCCCTTCAGCAGCACCCGGTAGCGCTCCGCCGTCAGCAAACCTTCCGCCGCTTCGGCGCCGTCCGGCTTGACCATCACCATCCAGCCCTCACCGTAGGGACTGAGGTTCACAGGGGTGGGGTCGTCCGTCAGGGACCCGTTCACGGCGGCGATCTGCCCGGCCAGCGGCATAATACAGTCGGACACCGATTTCACGGACTCCACCGTGGCGAAGACCGCCCCCCGAGCCATGCGTGCGCCGACCGCGGGCAGCTCCACATAAACGATATCCCCAAGCTGGTCCTGGGCGTAGTCCGTGATACCGACCCTGACCCGGTCTTCTTCCGGTCTGACCCACTGGTGGTCCGCGCTGTATCGCAGCTCTTCCGGCAGTTCGATCTCCTCAATCGGTTTCATCGCTCCTCCTTGCGCATCGGGTAAACCCCCTTATACCCGCTTTGGCCACTCTTCTTAATACGATCCCCGCGTTATTGCCAAGATTTTTTTTAGGGGCCCGGCCGGCGCTCCGCCGCAAACCGCAAAAAAGATTGCATTCCCCCGTCCGGGCCATTAGAATGGCCCCGTTTTCGGTGGATTCCGTATCCTGGCGGCGCGCACCGCTCCTGGCGGCAGGCGTGCCGGCGAGTCAAAAGGAGGGATGGGAATGGGTGATCTGCAGAAAATCTTCAACCCGTCAACGATCGCCGTCATCGGCGCCACGGAGAAGGAAGGATCGTTCGGACGCGCCGTCCTGGAAAACGCCCTGGCTTCCGGCGGACGGACGGTCTATCCGGTGAACCCGAACCATGAGACGGTCCTGGGAAGTCCCTGCTGGTCCCACATCGGCCAGGTGCCTGGGCCGGTCGACCTGGCCATGATCGCCACCCCCGCCGCCACGGTTCCCGGAATTGTCGAGGCCTGCGGCGAGGCCGGCGTGGAGGGGCTGGTCATCATTTCCGCCGGCTTCCGCGAAACGGGCGAGGAGGGTCGGAAGCTGGAGGCGGAGATTCTCCGGGTCAACAAACCCTACGGGATGCGGATCATCGGACCCAACTGCCTGGGCGTCATGCGGCCCGCGGAAAACCTCAAAGCCACCTTTCTGCGGGAGAACCCCGAAGGGGGAAACATCGCCTTTATCGCCGATGTGGGGAGCTTCGGCCGGACCCTGCTCGACTGGGGCATCAGCTCGCATATCGGCTTCAGTACCGTTATCTCCCTCGGCTCGGCCATCGATGTGGATTTCGGCGACGCCATTGAACTGCTCGCCGACGACCCCCACACCAAGAGCATCATTCTTTACATGGAGGAGGTCGTCGGCGATGTGAAGCGCTTCGTCAGCGCCGTCCGCTGCTTCGCCCGCAACAAGCCCGTCATCCTGCTCAAGCCCCCCGTCCTGGATGACAGGTCCGCCGTGGCTCTGACCCACACGGGCGCGATGGCCGGCCCGGAAAGGGTCTATGACGCCCTCTTTCGCCGCCTGGGCGTTGTCCGGGTCGGCGAGGCGCAGGACCTCTTCAACGCCGCCGGCGTCCTCTACTCCCGCAACCGCCCCCGGGGACCCCGCCTGGCCATCATGACCAACGCCGACGGCATCGGCATCATCGCCACCAAACAGCTGATGCTTGCCGGCGGCACCCGGGCCTTTCTCTCCGAAGGGACGATCCGGGCGCTGGACGCCCTGATCCTCCCCTGCTGGAACCGGGGAAACCCGATCCACCTCCTGCGCAACGCCGACACCCGGCGCTATGCCGAGGCCGCGGCGATCTGCCTGAAGGACCCCGCCGTGGACGGCCTGCTGGCGATCTACACCCCCCAGGACTTCGCCCGCCCGGAAGAGCTGGCCGAAGCCCTCATCGCGGCGGCGGGAAAAACCGGCAAGCCCCTCCTGGCCGCCTGGATGGGCGGTCGGGAAGTCCAGCGGGGCCGCGAGCTGATGGCCGAGAAGGGCATCCCCGCCTTCGAGACGGCCGAGGCGGCCGTCCGCGCCTACCTCTACATGACCCAGTACGAGCGGAACCTTCAGCTCCTCCACGAAACTCCGGCGGAGCTTCCCGTGGATGAGGCGCCGCCGAAAAATCACCTGCGGGCCCTCATCCGGCGCACCGGCCGGGAGGCCTGCTTCATGCTCACCGAGGAAGATTCCCGTAAAATTCTCAGAAGCTACGGGATCCCAGTCATCCCTTCCCGGATGGCCGTGACCCTGGACGACGCCCTGGCCGCCGCCCAAGACATCGGCTACCCCGTGGTTCTCAAGGTGGCCTCCCCGGAGATCATCTTCCGCCAGGACGCTGGAGGCGTGATCACCGCCATCGGTTCCGACGATGCGCTCAGGACCGCCTACCAGCGCATCCTCGAAGGCGTCCACCAGTTCGCTCCCCAGGCGACGATACGGGGACTGATCGTCCAGAAGATGGTCGAGCACATCGATTATGAACTCATCCTGGGGGCGAAGAAGGACCGCCATTTCGGGTCCGTCATCCTCTTCGGCCGGGGCGGGATCAGCGTGGAGCTGCTGGGGGATTTTTCCGTCGGCCTGCCGCCCCTGAACCAGACGCTGGCCCGGCGGCTCATGGAGGAGACGCACGTCTACCGGATGCTCAAGGGTTTTCGGGGAAAGGCCCCCGCCGATCTGCGCCAGCTCGAGAAGATCCTGGTCGGCTTTTCCAGGATGATCATCGATTTTCCGGAAATCCTCGAGCTGGACATCAACCCCCTGGCCGTCTGCCAGGGGAAAGCCGTCGCCCTGGACGCCCGGATCCTGCTGGATCCCGATGCCCTGGACGCAAAAGGAGGGCCCTATCCCCACCTGGTCATCACCCCCTATCCGACGCGGTACGTGACGCCCTGGCGCCTGAACGACGGCACCGAGGTCATCCTGCGCCCCATCCGCCCCGAGGACGAGCCGCTGGAGCATGAGATGCTCACCACCGTATCGGAGGCGACGCTGCGCTCCCGGTTCTACCAGAGCCTCAAGCACATCAGCCACGCCATGCACGTGCGGTCCTGCCACATCGACTACGACCGCGAGATGGCCATCGTGGCCGAGACGCGGACCGGCGAGAAAAAGAGGATCGTCGGCATCGGAAGCCTCACCCCCGACGCCGGCGGCGCCGCCGCGGGCGAATTCGCCGTCATCGTGCACGACGACTTCGGCGGGCGCGGCCTGGCCTCCAAGATCCTCGACGTCCTGATCGGGATCGCCGCCGAGCGGGGCATGAAGGAATTTTACGGATTCGTGGAGCCCACCAACGGCCGGATGACCGCCCTGTGCGAGAAGCTGGGGATGACCCGCCGGCGCACCGACGACGACCTGGTGCGGGTCAGCCTGATGCTGGAAGCGTAGAAATAATAAATAAATGCTATCTTTAACGTCCGCGGGCATGATACGGTAAGGGCAACGAGGGAGGCGAACAGGATGTCCCCACTTGCCGGCCTGATGGTTGCACTTGCCCTTTTGGTCATCGGGCCTTTGGCCTGCACATCGAAAGCCCCGCCACCGACGAAAATCACCGTTCAACTCAAATGGCTCTACAAGGCGCAGTTCGGCGGGTTCTATGCCGCCGACCAAAAGGGCTACTACGCGCAGGAAGGGCTGACCGTCGCCTTCGTCCCGGGAGGTCCGGATGTGGATATCGAAAAACCGGTGGTGGAGGGCAGGGCGCATTTCGGCGTAACCGGCGCATTTGAGCTCATCCTGGGGCGGGCCGAGGGAAACCGGTGCGCGCCGTCGCCACCCTCTTCCGCCGCAGCCCGACCGTTTTTTTCGCCCTGGCCGGCACAGGCATTACACGGCCGCAGGATTTCGCCGGTAAAAAGATCCGGGCGGTCAGCGATCAAACCCTCATTCTGCACGCCATGATGGCGCGCATCGGCATCCGCCCGGACCGGTACACGCTGGTAAGCCTCCCCTCCGACCTGAAGCGCTTTGCCTCCGGCGACGTTCCCGTATGGGGCGGATACCTCACGTCGTTTGTGCTCCTGGCGAGGCAGGCGGGCCATCAGGTCAATGTCGTCTACCCGGACGACTACGGCGTTCACCTTTACGGCGACACGATCTTTGCCACCGACGAGCTGATCGACGACAACCCCGACCTCGTGCGGCGGTTCCTGCGCGCCACCCTGAAGGGGTGGACCTACGCCGTGGAAAACCCCGCCCAGATCGGCCCGATGGTGGTCAAATACAACCCGGAGGCCGACGCGGCGCTGGAGAATGCCGAAATGACGGCCAGCATCCCCCTGATCAACACCGGCGAAGACCACATCGGCTGGATGAAACCGGAAAGGTGGACCGGGATGGAAAAGACCCTCCGGCAACAGAACGTGCTGACCAAGCCCGTCGATGTCAGCCAAGTGTATACGATGCAATTTCTGGAGGAGATCTATAGGACAAACCGAAAGTGAATCCATGAAGCGGCCCCTTACCATCACCACTAAGCTCACAGTCGTCTTCGTGCTCTTTGCCGCAGCGCTGCTGGTGGGGGTGGGTCTGCTCGCCTACACCAGCGGACGCAGCGCCCTGCTGGCGACGGTCAGCTCCAATCTCTCCTCGATCGCCATCGAGAAACAGGCCGCCATCGACACGTGGACGGAGGAGGCGAAGGCACACATCGCCGTCATCGCCGCCTCGCGCCACCTGCAGGACTACATCACCACCCTTCTGACCGCAACAGACCCCGCCAAAACCCGGGCGATCGCGGACCGTCTTCTGACGGACCTCAGGCTCTGGACCGGCTTGAATAAGCATTTCCGGAGTTTTATGCTGATCGAGCCCGAATCGGGCAGGATCATAGCCTCAACCGACCCCGGCAACGAAGGAAAATTCGTGGAGGACCGGCTCTATTTCATCAGCGGCAGGAAATCTCCCTACGTGCAAAATCCCTATTACGATATCGCCACCCAGACCCCGGTCATGACCGGTTCGACGCCGGTGATTTCCGCCGATCGCCGATTGCTTGCCGTTCTGGCCGGCCACCTGAATATCGACGAGCTGGACCAAATCGTCGCCCGGCGGACCGGCCTGGCCGTGACCGATGAGGCCTTTCTGGTGAACACCTCGCATCTTTTCGTTACCCAGCCGCGATTCGTCGCCGATTCCGCCATCCTCAAACGGGGAATCTACAGCGAGGCCGTCAAACGGGGCCTGGCCGGAAACAGCGGCGTCCTGTCCGCGGACGATTATCGCGGGATCCCGGCGATCACCGTTTACCGCTGGCTCCCCAAGCGGGAGCTCTGCCTGATCGTCAAGATCGACGAGGCCGAGGCTTTGGCCCCCTCGCGACGCTTCGGCTGGACGATCCTCCTCTTCGGCGGTTTCTTGCTCCTGCTCGCTTCGGTCATCGCCTTCGGTCTGGCCCGGACAATCAGTCGTCCGCTTCTGGCCCTGAAGGAGGGCGCGGCGCGTTTCGGCAGGGGTGAGAGGAATCTGCACCTGCCCGTATCCTCGGAAGATGAAATCGGTCAACTGACAAGAGAATTCAACACCATGGCCGCATCTCTCGCCGAGAAGGAATATACGTTACGTGTCCATGCCGAGCAACTGGAGCAGATGGTCGTGAGCCGCACGGCCGAACTGACGCGATCGGAGGCGTTGCTGCGGGAGAGCGAGCAGAAGTTCCGCAGTCTGATCGAGGATGCCCCGGATGCGATTTATGTCCACGCCGACTACCGGTATGTTTATCTGAATCCGGCGGCGGTCAAGCTCTTCGGCGCCGCATCGGCCGATCAGTTGATCGGATCCGCCATTCTCGAACGATACGACCCCGGTTTACATGAACAGATCCGAGAGCGCATGCGCCTTCTTTATGAAGAACGCAGGAAATCTCTTGCTTCCGAGCGGTTCTACCACCGCCTCGACGGGACGACCGTTCCCGTTGAGATACGCGCGGTTCCGATCCGCTACGACGGCAGGAACGCCGCGCTGACCTTTGTGCGGGACATCACCGAGCGCAGGCGGGCGGAGCAGGAGCTGAAGAGGGCCGTGACCGATCTGGAGCGATCCAACAGGGACCTGGAGCAGTTCGCCTATGTCGCCTCCCACGATCTGCAGGAGCCCCTGCGGATGGTCTCGAGCTACACCGAGCTCCTCGCCCGGCATTACGAGGGGCGGCTCGATGAAAAGGCCAGGAAGTTCATTGACTACGCGAGGGACGGCGCGGTCCGCATGCAGGCGCTCATCAACGATCTTCTGATGTACTCGCGCATCGGGACGCGGGGCAGGCCGCCGGAGGCCGTGGACACGCACGCCCTCCTGGGCGAGGCGCACAGAAACCTTGCCGCCCAGATCGAGGAGAACCGGGCGATCATCACCAACGACGGGCTGCCCACGGTGCGGGCCGATGCCTCCCAGCTCGTGCAGGTGTTCCAGAACCTCATTTCCAACGCCATCAAGTACCAGGGGGAAGGCGCCCCCCACATCCACGTCGCCGCCCGGGAGGACGGACAGGAGTGGGTCTTCTCCGTCAGAGATAACGGCATCGGCATAGAGAAGCAGTATGCGGAGCGGGTGTTCGTCATTTTCCAGCGGCTGCACACCCGGCAGGAGTATCCCGGCACCGGCATCGGCCTGGCGCTCTGCAAACGGATCGTGGAGCGCCACGGCGGCAGGATATGGTTCGCGTCCGAACCGGGCAGCGGGACAACGTTTTTCTTCACCATTCCGAAATACACATAAAGGAGGCCGGCATGTGCGCGGAACCGTACCGACAACCCATCGAGATTCTGCTGGTGGAGGACAATCCCGGGGACGTGGATCTCACCCGGGATGCCCTGGAGAACAGCAAGATAAAAAACAGACTCCATGTCGTCGATAACGGCGAGGCGGCGATGGCCTTTCTCCGGCGCGGGGGGGCCTATGCCGACGCCCCCCGTCCGGATCTCGTCCTTTTGGACCTCAACCTGCCGAGAAAGGACGGCCGGGAGGTCCTGGCCGAGATCAAGACCGACGAGCACCTGAAGCGGATCCCCGTCGTGATCCTGACGACCTCCAAGGACGAAGAGGACATTCTGAAGTCCTACAACCTCCACGCCAACTGCTACATCACCAAACCGATCGACATCCATCAGTTCTTCAAGGTGGTCAAATCGATCGAGGATTTCTGGTTCACCATCGTCAAACTTCCACCGGACGGAGACAAGCGATGAGCGAGATCTTGCATATCCTCGTGGTCGAAGACAACCCGGCCGACGTCGACCTGATCCGGGAAACCTTGCCCGATGCGGGGCCCGTCCGTTTCCGGATCGAGGCCGTATCGAGACTTTCCGAGGCCCTCTCCCGGCTGAAGAGCGAGGGGATCGATCTGGTCCTGCTCGACCTCGGGCTGCCCGACAGCCGGGGGCTGGACACCTTCCGCGCCCTGCGGGATGCGGCGCCCCAGATCCCGGTCATCATACTGACCGGCAACAGCGACCAGGAGGTGGCCGTCGCCGCGGTGAAGGAGGGTGCACAGGACTATCTGATCAAAGGGGATGTGGGGGAAAGGACACTGATCCTCGCGTCGCTGTACGCCGTGGAGCGGACGCGGGCGGCGAAGGCGCTCCGCAAGAGCGAGGAGTATTTCAAGGCGATCATCCAGAACGCCTCCGATATCATTCTGATCGTGGATAAACTGGGCACCGTGACCTATGCCAGTCCTTCTCTTGAGCGTTTTCTCGGCTACAGGCCGGAGGAGTGGATCGGAAAGCGCAGTCTGGACCTGATCGTGGCTGAAGACAAGCCGAGGGCCATGGAGGATTTCGGCAAGGCGCTGCAGATGAAAGAACCCGTGCACAACCGTTTCCGCATGAGGCACAAGGACGGCACCGAACGCATCCTGGAGGGCATCGGTCGGAACCTTTTGGACGATCCGATCGTCGCGGGCTTCGTCATGAACATCCGCGACATCACGGAGGGGGCAAAAGCCGCCGAGAGGGAAAAGGAAGCCGCCGATCGATTAGAAATACTATTTCTATCGAACCCGACCGGTCTTCTGCTGATCAATGCGCGGACCCGGGTCATCACCAGCGCCAATCAGGCGGCATTGGATATCATGGAATCCGCCCGGGAGGAGGTGATCGGCCAGGTCTGCCACACATTTGTCTGCCCGGCGGAATTGCACTGCTGCCCGATACTGGACAAGGGGCTATCGACCGACCGTTCCGAAAAGGTGCTCATCGCAAAGAACAACAGACCCGTACCGATCATCAAATCGGTCGTTCAAGTGAATATCGATAACGAGCCCTATCTGCTGGAGAGCTTCATAGACGATACCGAGCGCAAGCGGGGGGAAGAGCAGCTCCAGAGCACCCTCGAATCGCTCAGGAAGGCCTTCGGGACGATCATTCAGGTCATGGTGGCCGCCGTGGAGTCAAGGGATCCCTACACGGCGGGCCACCAGACACGCTCCGCGGACCTCGCCCGGGCCATCGCCACCGAGATGGGGCTGCCGCAGCAGCAGATCGACGCGATCCGGATGGCCGGAACCATCCACGACATCGGAAAGCTTTCGATTCCCGCCGAGATACTATCGAAACCGACCAGACTGACGGAGATTGAGTTTTCCTTGATCCAGGAGCACGCCCGCAAGGGATTCGAGATGCTCAAGGATGTGGAATCCCCCTGGCCCCTGGCGGAGATCGTCTACCAGCACCACGAGCGGATGGACGGTTCGGGCTATCCGAGAAACCTCAAAGGTGAAGAAATTTTGATCGAGGCGCGCATCCTTGCCGTTGCCGACGTGGTGGAGGCCATGGCCTCCCACCGCCCCTATCGCCCCGGCCTGGGCATTGATATCGCCCTGGGTGAAATCGAGAAGAACAGGGGACTTTTTTACGACGATGCCGTCGCGGATGCCTGCCTGAAGCTGTTTCGGGAAAAGGGGTTTCGGCTTGCCGGGATTTGAATATCCCCGGCGATGCCCGTCCCGCTTCGAGCGCGAACACCGTTGACCGGGAGTCGCTGCAAGCACACCCTGCCCTCTAGACAGGGGTATGGGGCGAAAGACCCCGTTCCCTGGGCGAAGAGAATCACAGGCAGGTGAAATCCGGATCAGGCCCCTTTCTCTGGATGGTCGGACCAGAGGGGTGGTGAGCAAAAGAAAATGGCGGAGAGAGGGGGATTCGAACCCCCGTGAGGGCGGTTAGCCCCCAAATCGATTTCGAGTCGATCCCGTTACGACCACTTCGGTATCTCTCCGCTTTTTGTTTAGTTACGGAGGCGATAGTAGCCTCTTTTCGCGAAAAAAACCAGTGATTATTTCGGCGCAGGCTTGACCCAGGACCCCACCCTGCACCTCTACGGCATGGTTCATCCGCCGGTCGTCGAAAATCCGGTAGAGAGAGACCGCGGCACCGCCCTTGGGATCGGCGGCCCCGAAGACCAGCCGCACGATGCGTGCCTGAAGCATCGCCCCCGCGCACATGAGGCAGGGCTCGAGGGTCGTATAGAGCGTCGTTCCGGCAAGGCGGTAGTTCCCGGTCTTGCCGGCCGCCCGGCGCATGGCGATGAGCTCCGCGTGGGCCGATGGATCGTTAAGTGAAACAGGGCAGTTGTGGGCTTTCGCGAGGAGCTCCCCCCCCCGGGTGATGACCGCCCCGACCGGTACCTCCCCGGCTTCCCGGGCAAGAGAGGCTTCCTCCAGGGCCAGCCGCATCCATTTTTCATCGCTCTCCATCGGGCCTTCACCCCATATTCAATTTTATAATCGGATCCCGAAAGCACGCATGGGAGATGATTCAAGATATCACATTTTGACTTTTTTCGACAATTCCGCCATGATGCTCAATCTGTAGGAGGGAGGTATGGCGATCCCATGAGGGCCAGGAGGCTGCTTATCCCCTTCGCGCTGGCCTCGCTTGCGGGCCACGCGCTGGTCATCGCCCTGGCGACGGGCGTCGACTGGACCGGCCGTTCGCGGCAGGAGACGGTGCTGACCGTCGATCTGCAGGCGCCCCCCGGTGACGCGGCCCGGCCGGATCCCCCGGGGGCCGAGGATCCTCCACCCGAGGCCGGCGGCAAAGGCCCAGGCGATTCAGTCGATCTGCGGGCGAAAAAAAGCCGCTACGACACTTATCTCCGCCTGATCCGCCGGAAGATCGAACGGCACTGGAGCGACCCCCCGCAGGCCCTCCCGGGAAAGAAGGAGGGAAGCGCCGTCATCCGATTCACGATCGACGCGAACGGCGCGCTTCGGGGCGTCCGCATCGCGAACGCCTCGGGAAGCCCGGCCCTGGACGAAGGCACGCTCGCCGCCGTCCGGGCGGCCGCCCCTTTCGACCCCCTCCCCGCGGAGTTCAACCTCGCCCGCCTCCATATCACGGCCACATTCAACTATCGCTGAACCCGCAGTGGCGTCACATCTCCGAGACGATCCCGGCGATGTTCCGGTTCACCTCCAGGAGACGGTCGCGCAGTTCCGTCTGCTCCACCCAGGCCTTCGACTCCACCCGGTCACGGTTCTCCTTGAGCCGGGCGAGTGTGGACTCCATGTCGGCGATCAGCATTCCCCAGTCGATCCGGGGGGTCGCCTTTTCGGGGTAGGCCACACGGGTCAGTTCGCGGCCCGGCTCGAGGGTGACCTCCTCCAGGTAGTCCGGGATCGACACCTCCAGATGAAAGCGGTTCCGGATGATTTCGGCGAGCGCCTGCTGGGCGGCGTACTCCCCGTGGATCAGGAAGACCTGCAGCCCCTTCGTTTTGAAATTCCCCAGCCACTGAAGCAGCTGGCTCTGTCCCGCATGGGCGGAAAAGCCGTTGATCGTGAAGATCTTCGCCTTCACGGCGATCTCCTCGTTGAAGATGCGGACCTTCGGGGCGCCGTCCACGATCCTGCGGCCCGTCGTTCCCTGGGCCTGGAAGCCGACGAAGACCACGCTCGCCCCCTCGCGCCAGAGGTTGTGGCGCAGGTGGTGCTTGATCCGGCCGGCGTCGGCCATGCCGCTGGCCGAGATGACCACCGCCGGCTTTCTGGAGCTGTTGATTTCCATCGACTCTTGCGTAGTCAGGGTATAATGGAGCTGTGGAAAGGTGAGCGGATCGTCGCCACCGGCGAGGATCCGCCGGGCGTCCAGGTCGAAATATTCCGGGTGTTTCCGGAAGATCTCCGTGGCCTGGATGGCCAGCGGGCTGTCGACGAAGACGGGCATGTCCGCGGGCAGGCGGCCGTCCTTCGTGAGCAGGTAGAGGGAGTAGATCATCTCCTGGGTCCGCTCC
>JBFMBA010000175.1:0-3644 GCA_040755475.1 Thermodesulfobacteriota bacterium | reverse complement strand
TCCTTCTTTGACATTGGACTCATAATTATCCCTCCTGTGAGAGGACGATATTCGGTAACATTGAATTATGAGTCAACGATCCTTTTTTAACACCTCCTTCGGTAACATTTTATTTGAGGCAATTCGGAACCGCCGTTCTGCTTGCCGAATTGCCGCGTCTCTGCTATATATTTCCGGGATGAACAATGCGTCAGCAACCATTTCGCAACGAAAGGAGAATCCGCATATGAAGCTGCCGATCAAAAACAACGTCTCGTGGATCGGGAAGATCGACTGGGAACTCAGAAAATTCCACGGCGACGAGTATTCGACCCACCGCGGCTCCACCTACAATTCCTACCTGATCGAGGAGGAGAAGGTGGCCGTTATCGATACGGTCTGGGGGCCCTTCGCCAAGGAGTACGTGGCCCACCTGGAAAAGCAGATCGATCTGAACAAGATCGACTTCGTGATCGCCAACCACGCGGAGCCCGATCACAGCGGCGCCCTTCCCGAATTGCTGAGGCGCATCCCCGATGTACCCATCTACTGCAGCGCCAACGGCGTCAAGTCGCTCAAGGGCCATTACCACCAGGACTGGAACTTCCACCCCGTGAAAACCGGGGACAAGCTCAGCCTGGGGAGCAAGGAGCTGATCTTTATCGACGCGCCGATGCTCCACTGGCCGGACAGCATGTTCTGCTACCTGACGGGGGACAGCATCCTGTTTTCCAATGACGCCTTCGGCCAGCACTATGCCTCGGAACAGATGTTCAACGACCTGGTCGACCAGTCGGAACTCATGGCCGAATGCATCAAATACTACGCCAACATCCTGACCCCCTTCAGCGAGATGGTCACGAAGAAGATCCAGGAGGTTCTGGCCTTCAACCTCCCGGTGGAGGCCATCTGCACGAGCCACGGCGTGATCTGGCGCAAGGAGCCGGTCCAGATCGTCCAGCAGTACCTCAAATGGGCGGACAGCTACCAGGAGGACCAGATCACCCTCGTCTACGATACGATGTGGAACGGAACGCGGGTCATGGCGGAGAACATCGCCAAGGGTATCGCGCAGGCCGACCCGAAGGTGAACCTGAAGCTTTACAACATGGCCAAATCGGACCGGAACGACGTGATGACCGAGGTGTTCCGTTCCCGGGCCGTCGTCGTCGGCTCCCCGACCATCAACCGCGGCGTTCTGACCTCGATCGCGGGATTCATGGAAGAGGCGAAAGGCCTGAAGTTCAGAAACAAGAAAGCGGCCGCCTTCGGCTGCTACGGCTGGAGCGGTGAATCGGTCAAGATCCTCATGGGGCATCTCGAAGCGGCCGGATTCCAGGTCGTGCACGACGGCATCCGGTGCATGTGGAATCCCGACCCGGCGAACATCGACGCCTGCTTCGAATACGGCGTGAAGCTCGCCGGCCTGCTGAAGTGAACGGCGGCCGGTTTCGGGGAAGGAGGGCGGCCGGGCGCCTGTCGGGCCGCGGCGCTTTCGTCAAGAGAAAGGACAGAGCATGAAAAGGATTCTTCTCGGGCTGTTCGTGCCGGCGCTCCTGATCGTCTCCGCTTGCGACACATCCCTGTCCGTGGGCCGAAAGACGATCGGCATCCGTTCCTGGGAACTGATCTACACGGACGGCTACCTCCGGACGACCTACCCGTTTCCCCTGGAAAAAGTCTGGGCCGCCTGCGACAGGGCGCTCATCTCCCTGGGCGCCAGCGATTTCGAGTCGAGCCAGCGGATCGCCACGGGAAAGATGACGGCGATGGTTCAGGACGAAAAGGTGCAGATCCATGTGGATTACATGGAAAGGGAACTGACGTCGGTGTCGATCATGGTCGGCCTGTCGGGCAGCGCCCTGGGATCCCAGCTGGTCCACGACCGGATCGCCGCGGTCCTGAAGAACCCCTGACGCCGCCCGGACCGCTCCGGGACCTTCGCGCGGATCCCGTCCGCCCCGTGATGGGCGTCTCGTCGCGCTATGCGGCCGGGACGGCCAGTTGCTCCCGGAAAGCCCGGACCCCGCTTCCCGCGCATCCCTTTTGCCGCGGCGGTACAGCGTCCCGCCCCGGGGACGAGGCTTCCCGGCAAGGCAGTGTTCTTTTTGCGCGGTGTTTGCCGGGATCGCTGCCGTTCAAAGGGTCCCCGCACCCGTCAGCTGGAATGAAGGGCCAGGAGAAGGCCCTTGAGATAGCGTCCCTCCGGATGGGCCAGGTTCACCGGATGGTCCATCCCCGGCCCGAGGCGGCCCAGGAGCTGCGCGGTCTTTCCGGCGTCGCGCAGGGCGCCCAGGACGATCTTCTCGAAAAGCTCGGGGTCGATGGGATTGGAGCAGGAAAAGGTGGCCAGCAGCCCCCCCTCACGGAGACGCCGGGCCCCCTGCAGGTTGATCTCCTTGTAGCCCCGGACGGACCGCTCCACATCCCGGCGCGATTTTGCAAAGGCGGGGGGATCAAGGATGATCAGGTCGAACATCTCCCTTGTTTCCCGCAGATAATCGAAGACATCGGCGGTGTGGACGGGGTGCCGCTCCGGGGAAAAGCCGTTGCGCTGCAGGTTCCGCCGGGCGACCTCGTTGGCCGGCTCCGAGGCCTCAACGGAAACGACCCGCTCCGCCCGGCCGCGGGCGGCATAGACGGAGAAGGCCCCCGTGTAGGAGAAGCAGTTCAGAACCGCCGCCCCCCGGCAATAAGCCCCCGCCAACTCCCTGTTATCCCGCTGATCGAGAAAGAATCCCGTCTTCTGGCCGGTGATCAGATCGACCTCGAAATGCAGGCCCCTTTCTTCGATCACCACTACCCCCGGGATATCCCCTGCAACGGGGCCGACCCGATCGAAAAGTCCCTCCATCCGCCGCGAGCGTCCCTCGCTCCGCTCGAATATCCCAACGGGCGTCGCGATCTCCAGCAGAAGTCCGGCCACCGTCTCCCGGCACTTCTCCATCCCCGCCGTCCCGATGGTGATGACCAGATGCCCGCCGTACCGGTCGCACACGAGCCCTGGCATGCCGTCCCCCTCGGCGTTGATCAGACGGAAGGCGTCCGTCCCCGGTGGGATCACCCGGCGGCGCAGGGCGAGCGCCCTTTCTATCCGGCGCCGCCAGAACCCGGCGTCGATAGCGGCGGCCGGATCACCGGTCAGCAGACGAAAGGCGATGTCGCCCCTGTTGTAAAAACCCAGGCCGAGCTCCCGCCCCGACGCATCCACCGCCGTGACGACCTCTCCCGGTTCCGGTTTCCCCTCGATCGTCGCGATCGCCCCGGAAAAAATCCAGGGGTGGCCGTAGCGCAATGCGATCTCCCGCCCCTTCTTCAGTATGATCCGCGGGTGTTTCATGCCCCTGTCCCCGTGTGAGATGGCTGCTGCGCCAGCAACAGGCCGTTCAATGTAACAGAGAACCGCGGCGCCGGCAACCGCATTCCTCGTCATCCCAGGGCTGCGTCAAAGTTGGCGCCATCACTCTGATGTGGCTGGAAGAGGGTCCCGCCACTCACCTGTAAAATTTTTGGCCCGTTCTACGGCTCGGCCGCTCCCAGTCCCAAACTCGCCCTGCGGGCTCAGACAATGGGAATGGGCCGCTTCGCGGACGCTTCCCTCGCCGAGACGGGCACCCCAAAAATTCCACAAAGGTTCGTCCGGGGACCATCATCCAGCCGACTTT
>JBFMBA010000174.1:0-12498 GCA_040755475.1 Thermodesulfobacteriota bacterium | reverse complement strand
TGGCGGCAGAAGGGAACCGGCCGGGCCCGGGCGGGCCACTCGCGCTCTCCGATCTGGAGAGGGGGCGGGATCGTATTCGGGCCGACGCCGCGCAGCTATGACTTCAAACCCCCCCGCAAGGTGCGGCGGATCGCCCTGATTTCCGCCCTGAGCATGAAGCTCAAGGAGGAAAGGATGATCGTTCTGCGCGATTTTCCCATGGATGAAATCAAGACGAAACGGTTTCAGGAAGTGGTGGATCGATTCGGATTCGACAAGGTCCTGTTCGTCACGGACGGGGCGCAACCGATCCTGGAGAAGTCATCGCGCAATATAAAAAACGTGAAGATGGTCAGATCCGAAGGGGTCAACGTCTATGACCTGCTGAAGTACGACCATCTGGTTCTGCTGGAACCTTCGATCAAGAAAATTGAAGAGGCGCTGGTATCATAATGGAACTGCATCAGATCATCAAGAGGGCCCTGATCACCGAAAAGAGCACGATCGCCCGGGACGCCCAGAACCAGTACAATTTTGAGGTGCATCTGCGCGCGAATCGGATCGAGATCGGACGTGCCGTGGAGAAACTCTTCAAGGTCAAGGTGCTTGCCGTGCGCGTCATGAATGTACCCGGGAAAAAGAAGCGAAGGGGCAAGATCATCGGCCAGAGGCGCTCCTGGAAGAAGGCGATTGTGACCCTGGCGCCCGGGAACCGCATCGAGGCCATGGATGGCGTATAAGCGCTTCGCCTGGCAACAGCGGGGCCGATAGAAGAATGAGGGTATAAGGATGGGAATCAAGAAATACAAACCAACGTCGCCGGGAAGGCGGTTTCAGACCTGCTCCGACTTCAAGGAACTGACCGCCTCGGAGCCCGAGAAGAGCCTCCTTGCCCCCGTCAGAAGAACGGGCGGCCGCAATTGCTACGGGCGGCTCACGAGCCGCCATATCGGCGGCGGTCACAAGCGTCGTTATCGGCTGATCGACTTCCGGAGAGACAAGGACGGCATCCCGGCTCGGGTCGCCTCGATCGAGTACGATCCCAACCGATCGTCGCGGATCGCGCTGCTCAACTACCGCGACGGCGAAAAACGCTACATCATCGCCCCCTCGAAGGTCACCGTCGGGGACGCGCTGGTCAGCGGAGAGAAGGTAGACATCAAACCGGGCAATACGATTCCCCTGAAGAACATTCCCCTGGGAACCCTGATCCACAATCTGGAACTGAAGGTCGGCAAGGGGGGGCAGCTGATCCGGTCTGCGGGCGCCTATGGCCAGCTCATGGCCAAGGAGGAGGGATATGCGCAGGTCCGCCTTCCCTCCGGCGAGGTCCGGAAAGTGTTCATGGAATGCAAGGCCACCATCGGCCAGGTGGGAAATATCGATCATGAAAATCTGAGCCTCGGCAAGGCGGGGCGGACGCGCTGGCTGGGGCGCCGGCCCAAGGTACGGGGCGTCGTGATGAACCCGGTGGACCATCCCATGGGCGGCGGGGAGGGGAAATCCTCCGGCGGACGTCATCCCTGCACCCCCTGGGGCGTACCGACCAAGGGGCACAAAACGCGAACCAACAAAAGCACTGACAAGTATATCGTGAAAAGAAGGGGTTAAAAGTGGCGCGGTCAATCAAAAAAAATGCGTACATCGAGGAGCGGCTGCTTGAAAAGGTCAGAAGGCAGGATGCCACGGGGAGCAAGACGGTGATCAAGACCTGGTCGCGCCGCTCGACGGTCACTCCGGAACTGATCGGACAGACCTTTGCGGTGCACAACGGGAAGAAATTCATACCGGTTTTCGTGACCGAGAACATGGTCGGCCACAAGCTGGGAGAGTTTTCACCGACGCGGACCTTTTACAGCCATGCCGGGGACCGCAAGACGAAGCTGCGTAAATAAGCGTCTCATTCTGGGGAATGGTTGGGTGTTCCCGCGGGAGTTTGGAGCCAGTTATGGAAACACGGGCAGTTGCCAAATATATCCGGATGTCGCCGCAGAAGGTACGGCTGGTGGCGGATCTGGTCAGGGGGAAAAAGATCGAGGAGGCGAAGCAGATCCTCCTTTTTACCCGGAAATACGCAGCCGAACCTGTCAGCAAGGTTCTCAATTCCGCCGTAGCCAACGCGAAGCAGAATCCGAACATTGACGAGAATATCCTGTATGTGAAGGAGATATACGTCGACAACGGCCCTTCTCTGAAGCGATGGCGGGCGAGGGCGCAGGGAAGGGCAGCGGCGATCAAGAAGCGGATGAGTCACATTACCGTGGTCCTGAGTGAGGAGTAATGATCTCGTAAAAAGTCGAAAAACCTTGTTGCGGGTCGGATTCGTAAAAAGTCCGCAGGCAAGGCGCGCGAATCCTGAGGAGTGAGGCGTACACAAACGTACCCTGCAGCTACGAAGGCTGACGCGCAACGCAGCATCCGGACTTTTTACGAACCCGGCAAGAGTAATTCTTGAGGAGGTGTCAGGTTGGGGCAGAAGGTGAACCCGATCGGGTTGCGGTTGGGCGGTATCAAGACGTGGTATTCGCAGTGGTTCTCGGAAAGGAATTACGCCGAGCTGCTTCACGAGGACGTCAAGATCAGAAAGTACCTCAAGGGGAAGCTGTATCACGCGGGTATCTCCCGGATTGAAATCGAACGGGCGGCGAACAAGGCCAAGGTGAATATCCATGCGGCGCGCCCCGGGATCATTATAGGGAAAAAGGGCTCGGAGATTGAAAAACTCAAGAAGGATCTCGAGGGGATCACGACCTGTGAGGTGATCATCAACATTCTCGAAGTCCGCAAACCGGAGATCGACGCGCAGCTCGTTGCCGAAAACGTAGCGCAGCAGCTGGAGCGGCGGGTCGCGTTCCGCAGGGCCATGAAGAAGTGCGTGACGGCGGCCATGAAATTCGGTGCCAAGGGGATCCGGGTCAACTGCGGAGGACGCCTGGGCGGCGCCGAGATGGCCCGATCGGAATGGTATCGCGAAGGCAGGGTGCCCCTGCACACGCTCAGGGCGGACATCGATTGCGGGTTTACGGAAGCGCGCACGGCCTACGGGCTGATCGGGGTGAAGGTGCTGATCTTCCACGGTGAGGTACTGCCCGCCAAGAAAGAGACGGCATGATCGGTTTTTTCGACGCGGGTGTGCGGCGCGTGCTTGCGGTGTTTTGTTATATTATCAGGGGTTTGAGCGATGTTGACGCCTAAAAGGGTGAAGTTCAGAAAGGTGCAGAGGGGCCGCATGAGCGGAAAAGCCACGCGGGGCAACACGGTGGCGTTCGGCGAGTACGCTCTCCAGGCGACGGAGTGCGGCTGGATCACCGCACGGCAGATCGAAGCGGCGCGGGTGGCCATGACGCGTCACGTCAAGCGCGGCGGAAAGATATGGATCCGGATTTTCCCGCACAAATCCGTCACGAAGAAGCCCGCGGAAACCCGGATGGGTAAGGGGAAGGGTGCTCCCGAAGAGTGGGTGGCGGTGATCAAGCCGGGCGTCGTCCTCTACGAGATCGAAGGTGTGACCAGGGAGATCGCCAAGGAGGCGTTCCTGCTGGCGGCGCATAAGCTGCCGATCGGCACGAAGTTTCTTTCAAGGGAGATATCTGATGAAAATTAAAGAGATCAGAGATCTGAGCAGGGAGGAACTGCAGCAGAAGAACAGGGAGCTTGTGGAAGAGTTTTTCAAACTCCGTCTTCGCCAGGCCTCAGGACAGCTGGAGTCTCCTGCGATGCTGGGACACATTCGCAAGGATATCGCGCGTATCAAAACGGTCCTGGTGGAAAAGGAGGTAGGCAGTGGAGCAGCGCGGTAACAGGAATGTCATCAAGGGCGTGGTGGTCAGCTGCAACATGGACAAGACGATCGTTGTCCGGGCGGAGCGGCTCGTGAAGCATGCGGTGTTTCACAAGTACATGACACGCTATATGAAATATAAGGCCCATGACCAGCAGAACAGCTGCCAGGTGGGCGACAAGGTGCTCATCATTGAATCGCGTCCGTTGAGTCGGGAAAAACGCTGGCGGATGTTGGAAATACTGGACAAGGCGAAGTAGAATGCATGGCGCGCCGGAACTGCGGCGATAGACGATCCTGCTGAACGCTTCTCCGCTTGCCGGTCTTGAACCGTCAGCGCAATGGGGTGTGATTATGATTCAGATGCAAACCATATTGAATGTAGCGGACAATTCGGGCGCCAAGAAGGTCGCCTGCATCAAGGTTCTGGGGGGATCGAGGAGGCGATATGCCAGCCTCGGCGATGTCATCGTGATTGCCGTCAAGGAAGCCCTTCCCAATTCCAAGGTTAAAAAAGGCGATGTGATGAAGGCCGTTGTCGTCAGGACTGTCAAAGAGGTGAGGCGAGCCGACGGATCCTATCTGAAATTCGACGACAATTCGGCCGTCCTGATCTCGAACCAGATGGAACCGATCGGAACGCGCATTTTCGGGCCGGTGGCCCGTGAGCTCCGGGCGAAGCAATTCATGAAGATCGTGTCCCTGGCACCCGAGGTTTTATAGCAGACGCACGAAGCGGAAGGACAGAGGAACAGGCAATGCAGGAAAAGCGATTGAAAAAGGGGGACACCGTCACGGTCATCGCAGGAAAAGAGAAGGGCAAGACGGGGAAGATCCTGAGCACGATTCCCGACCGGCAGCGGGTCGTCGTGGAGAAGGTCAATCTGATCAAGAGACACAAGAAAGCCGATGCCAAGGGAAAAGGCGGCATCGTCGAGAAGGAAGGCTCGATCCATATTTCCAATGTGATGTTTCTCTGCAGCAAATGCGGCACAGGCGTCAGGATCGGGTACAAGGTCATGGACGATGGAAAAAAGACGCGCACCTGCGTGAAGTGTCAAGAAACACTGGATGCATAGGCTGGGGAAAGATGGCAAGACTAAAAGACTATTACAAGAAGGAAGTCGTTCCCGAACTCATCAAGGCGTTCGATTACAAGAACCCCATGGAGGTGCCCCGTCTGGTCAAGATCGTTGTCAATATGGGGCTGGGGGAGGCGGTTCAGAACGTGAAGGTGCTTGATCGGGCGGTGGAAGAGATGACCATGATCGTGGGACAGAAGCCCGTGATCACCAAGGCCCGGAAGTCCATCGCGACCTTCAAGCTTCGGCAGGGGATGTCCATCGGATGCTGCGTGACCCTGAGAAGGGAACGGATGTTCGAATTCTTCGACCGGCTTGTCAATGTGGCGCTTCCGCGCGTGCGCGATTTTCGGGGGATATCGGCGAAATCCTTCGACGGCAGGGGGAATTTCGCGCTCGGCTTGAAGGAGCAGATCATTTTCCCCGAAATCGACTACGACAAGGTCGAGAAGATCAGGGGGATGAATATCGCGATCGTCACCACGGCGAAAACGGACGATGAAGCAAGGCAGCTGCTGAAGCTGATGGGTATGCCGTTCAGAAACTGATGGTCGAATGACAGCAGGTCAATCTGTGGAGGGTTGAGAGTGGCAAAAACGTCTTTGATGGTGAAATCCGGCAGAAAGCCGAAATTTTCGGTGCGAATATACAACCGGTGTCCCCTATGCGGTCGACCGAGAGCCTATTATCGAAAATTTAACATGTGCAGAATATGCCTTAGAAACCTTGCTTTGAAGGGTGAAATTCCCGGCGTGATCAAATCAAGCTGGTAGAGACAATGGTAAGGAGTGTCCTATGGGGATGACCGATCCGATCGCGGATATGCTGACCAGAATCAGAAACGCAAGCCGTGTGCATTTCAAGAGCGTGGATGTCATGAGTTCGCGGATCAATCTGAACATGGCGAAGGTTTTGAAGAAATCCGGTTACATCAGTGGTTATGACCTCAAGAAGGATCCGCGCGGTCATGAAGTTTTGAAGCTCTACATGAAGTATCCGGACACGAAGCGTTCCGTGATTACAGGTATAGAGCGGGTCAGCAGACCCGGAAGAAGGGTCTACGTGAAGAGCGCAAAGATCCCTCAGGTACTCAACGGCTATGGCATCTCCATCCTTTCCACCTCCAAGGGGATCATGACGGATAAGGAAGCCAGGGAGTTGAGCCTGGGGGGAGAGCTGCTCTGCAATGTGTGGTAGGTGACCGTCGGGCGGGCACCGGGAATCCAGGAGATTGCTTCATGTCAAGAATTGGTAAAATACCCGTGGAAATACCGGCTGGCGTCAAGATCAGCCGTGATCACGATATCATGACCGTTGAAGGTCCCAAGGGTACGCTTTCCATGGCGGTCCCCAGGGGCGTCGACGTGATTCTGGGCGAGCGGGCCGTTGAGGTCAAACGGCCGTCGGACGGCAGGCGGGAGCGTTCCTACCACGGGCTGGTTCGTACCCTGATCGCCAACATGGTCAAAGGCGTCAGCAGCGGGTTTGAAAAGAGCCTGGAGATCGCCGGGGTCGGATACCGGGCCGAGATCGCCGGCAAGAATCTGAAGCTGATCGTCGGGTATTCCGCCCCTGTGGAGTATCCCATACCGGAGGGCATTCAGATCCGGGTGGACAAGATGGTGAACATTGCCGTGTCGGGAATCGACAAGCAGATGGTCGGCCGGGTGGCCGCCGAGATCCGGAACCTGAAGAAACCCGAGCCCTACAAGGGCAAAGGCATCAAATACGCCGGCGAACATGTCCGGCGCAAGGTCGGGAAGTCGGTTGGGGCATAATCATTCAAATGCCGGGTGACGGAAGGCGCAAGCTCCCGGCACCCAGTAAGGGGTAGGGCATTGGCTACGAAGAGGATTGAAAGGGTCAGACTGAAGAGAAAAAAGAGGGTCAGCGGGAAGATCTTCGGGACCGAGAAGAAACCGCGTCTGTCGGTGTTCAGGTCGGCGGTGCATATCTACGTCCAGGCCATCGCCGACGATGCGGGAAGGACCCTGGTCGAGGCATCGACACTGAGCAAGGAGCTGGCCCCGTCTCCGGGGGGTGTGAAAAAGGTGGAAGCGGCCAGGGCGGTGGGAACGCTCCTGGCAAAGCGCCTTCAGGAGATGGGTATCCGGGATGTCGTCTTTGACAGGGGCAGGTTTCTGTATCACGGAAGAGTCAAGGCTTTGGCCGACGGTGCGAGGGAAGCGGGACTGATTTTTTAGCCTGAAACGGGGCATTCGCTGCGCAGCGGCGTGATTGTGGGAAATGAAAATATGGAAGAACTGGAACTTCTCGACAGGGTGATTGCGATCAACAGGACGGCCAAGGTCGTCAAAGGCGGGCGCCGTTTCCGTTTCAGCGCGGTGATCGTGGTTGGCGACGGCAAGGGATCGGTCGGCGCCGGACTGGGAAAGGCGCATGAAGTGCCGGAGGCCATCCGCAAGGGGATGGAGCAGGCCAAGAAGGCCATGACCCGGGTGGCGGTGGAAAACAGGACGATACCCTACAGCGTCATCGGGCATTTTGGCGCGGGAAAGGTCCTGCTGAAACCCGCGTCCGAAGGTACCGGGCTGATCGCCGGAGGGGCGGTCAGGGCGGTTCTGGAGGTGGCCGGAGTTCAGAATATCCTGACAAAATGTCTCGGTTCGCATAACCCTCACAACCTGGTCAAGGCGACCATCGATGGCCTGCAGCAGCTGCGGGCGCCGGCGGAGATCGCCGCAACCAGGGGCAAGGGCGTTCGGGAAATCTAGCGCTGGAAGGGGTAGGTTGTGGGAAAACAGCTGAGGATCACACAGGTGAAAAGCTACATCGGCAGACCCGAGGCTCAGCGCAAGGTTCTGCGCGGGCTGGGACTGGGTAAGATCAACAGGACCGTGCTGCTGGATGACACGCCCGAAATACGCGGAATGATCCGGAAGGTCGAGCATCTGTTGGCTGCTGTGGAAGTTGAGGAGAGCGGGAAATGAATTTGGCGACATTGAAACCGCCGGCAGGTTCGCGAAAGAAGAAAAAAAGGGTCGGCCGGGGCAACGGCTCGGGACACGGCGGTACGTCGGGAAAAGGGGCAAAAGGGCAGAATGCCCGCTCGGGGCACAGCGTCCGTCCCAATTTCGAAGGGGGACAGATGCCGCTCTCCAGAAGACTGCCCAAGGTGGGGTTCAAGAATCCCATGCGCCGGGTCATCGCGACGGTCAATATCGACCAGCTGAAGCGATTTCCGGAAGGGTCGGTGGTGGACAGGGAAACCCTGATGGCCGTCGGTCTCGTGAATCGAAAGGCGGACGGCATCAAGGTGCTGGGCAGCGGCGCGATCGGCTATGCGCTTTCCATTAAGGTGGATATGATCAGCCGCGGGGCGCGCGAGAAGATTGAAGCCGCCGGCGGCACCATCCTGGAGGTCAGCTGATTTGTTAGAAGGCCTTAAGAACGTCTCGAAGATACCGGAACTCCAGAAGCGGATTCTCTTTACCCTGCTTCTGCTGGTGGTTTACCGGATAGGCGCCCATGTTCCCACTCCCGGGATCGACACGGCGGCACTGGCGGCATTTTTCGAACAGGCGAAAGGGTCGCTCCTGGGGCTCTTTGACATGTTTGCCGGCGGCGCGCTGAGCAACCTGTCGGTTTTTGCGCTGGGGATCATGCCCTACATCAGCGCCTCGATCATCCTCCAGCTCCTGACCGTGGCCGTTCCCTACCTCGAAAAGCTCTCCAAGGAAGGGGAGGCGGGCCGGAGAAAGATCACGCAGTACACGCGTTACGGAACCGTTGTTTTGAGCCTCATCCAGGGATTCGGCATCGCCATCGGGCTGGAAAATATGGCCGGGCCCACCGGGGCCTCGATCGTCATCACGACGGGCTGGTCATTCCGGCTGATGACGGTGATCACCCTGACGGCGGGGACCGCGTTCATCATGTGGCTGGGGGAGCAGATCACGGAAAAAGGCATCGGCAACGGTATCTCGCTCATCATTTTCTCCGGGATCGTGGTGGGCGCCCCAGCGGCGATCATCAATACCTTCCGCCTGCTGTTTTCGGGGGAAATGGGGATTTTCTTCGTGATCATTCTGATCGTCCTGATGGTCGTCATCGTGGGCGTCATCGTTTTCGTAGAGACGGGGCAGAGAAGGATTCCCGTGCAGTATGCCAAAAGGGTCGTCGGGAGGAAGATGTACGGCGGGCAGACGACCCATCTGCCCCTGAAGGTGAACTCGGCGGGGGTCATTCCGCCCATATTCGCCTCTTCGATCATCATGTTTCCGGCGACGATCGCGAATTTCGTCCCCCATCCCTGGATGAAGACGATCGCGGGCGAGCTGATTCCCGGTCGGGTCGGCTATGAGCTCCTCTATGTGGCATTTATCGTCTTTTTCTGTTTTTTTTACACGGCGGTGACGTTCAATCCCGTGGATGTGGCCGACAACATGAGGAAGTACGGGGGCTATGTTCCCGGAATCCGACCGGGTAAGAAGACCGCGGAATACATTGACGATGTCCTGACCAAGCTCACGTTCGGGGGCGCTATCTATGTCTCGGCGGTCTGCGTGCTTCCCAGCATACTGATCAGCTATTTCAACGTGCCTTTTTATTTCGGGGGCACCGCGCTGCTCATCGTGGTGGGTGTCGCACTGGATACGGCCGGGCAGATTGAAACCCATCTGCTGACCAGGCAGTATGAGGGTTTCATGAAGAAAGGACGTATCGCCAGAAGACGCTGAGCCAGAGGAATGCCCCGGCGCCGGATCATTGACATGGTTATACTCAAACTGCCCGATGAAATCGAGAAGCTGCGGACCAGCAATCGCATCGTTGCCGAGATCCTCAGCGAGCTTCGGGAAAAAGTCAGGCCGGGAGTGACCACGGGTGAACTGAACGCCTTTTGTGAGGCACTGGCGAAAAAGAAGCGCGTGAAACCGGCATTCAAGGGTTACCGGGGTTATCCCTTTGCCCTCTGCACCTCGGTGAACGGTGAGGTGGTTCACGGGATGCCCTCGGACCGGACGCTCGTGACGGGAGATATCGTCAGTCTCGATTTTGGCGTGAATTACAAGGGGTATTACGGGGATGCGGCGATAACGGTGCCGGTGGGGACCATCTCCGATGCGGCGAAAAGGCTCTTGACGGTAACCGAGGATGGGCTTCACGACGCCATCCGGCAGGCCCGGGCGGGCAACCGCCTGGGTGATGTCTCTTCAGCCGTTCAGAAGCAGGTCGAATCGGCGGGGTATTCGGTCGTGCGTGATTTTGTGGGACACGGCATCGGCAGAAGCCTGCACGAGGATCCGCAGATACCCAACTTCGGCGTACCGGGAAGAGGGATAGAGCTCAGGCCCGGCATGGTCCTGGCCATCGAGCCCATGGTCAACGAGGGCAGTTACGAGGTGCGGATTCTGCCCGACGGATGGACGGTGGTCACCAGGGATGGAAAGCTGTCGGCCCATTTTGAGCATTCCGTGGCGGTGACGGACAACGGACCGGATATCCTCAGCCGGATTCAATAACTGTTCCTGATGGAGACGGCGATCAGGCGGATCTTGTGAGAAAGCGGGTACGATGGCGAAAGAGGAAGCCATAGAGGTCGAAGGCAAGGTGATCGAGCCTCTGCCGAATGCCATGTTTCGAGTGGAACTGGAAAACGGTCATCGCGTTTTGGCCCATATTTCCGGCAAGATGAGAATGCATTTCATCAAGATCCTGCCGGGCGACCGGGTGACGGTGGAACTGTCTCCCTATGATCTGACCCGCGGGCGAATCGTGTACAGGACCAAATAGCGAAGGCGTGGGACCGGCAGGCGGGTTCAGGTATCGGCGGCGCCCTTGGCGGATGCAAGGAGTAATCGAAAGTGAAAGTACGTTCCTCGGTCAAGAAGATTTGTGAAAAGTGCAAGATTGTCAAAAGGCGCGGCGTGTTGCGCGTGATCTGCGAGAATCCGAAGCACAAGCAGCGTCAGGGATAGGCATCGATTTTTCAGGAGGTTGACAGGTGGCACGAATTGCGGGTGTGGACTTACCCAAGAACAAGAGGATGGAGATTGCTTTAACTTACATCTACGGCATCGGTAAGACAAAGTCGAAGGAGATCCTGCTGCAGGCCGGCGTCGATCCCGACATCAAGACCGATCAACTGGCCGATGCGGAAATCACCGCCATACGGAATATTATCGACAAGGGTCACAAGGTGGAGGGCGATCTGAGACGGGAAATCTCCATGTCCGTCAAGCGACTCATGGATGTGGGAACGTACCGCGGTTTGAGGCACAGAAAGGGACTTCCCGTGCGGGGGCAGAGAACGAGCACCAATGCCAGGACTAGAAAGGGACCGCGAAGGTCGATCGCCGGCAAGAAGAAATAACAGGGTGGGGATCCGGAGGACCAATGGCCAAGCCAGTCAGAAAAACGGGAAAGAAGAAGGAGAAAAAAAATATCTCCGAAGGTATAGCGCACATTCAATCGACATTCAACAACACGATCGTGACCATCACCGATCTGGGCGGCAACGTGATTGCGTGGGCATCAGCGGGCATGCAGGGGTTCAAGGGCTCGAGAAAAAGCACCCCCTTCGCGGCGCAGATGGCCGCCGAGGATGCGGTCAAGAAGGCAAGGGAACATGGTTTGCGGTCCGTCCAGGTTTATGTGAAGGGGCCGGGGTCCGGACGGGAATCGGCCTTGAGGTCATTGCAGTTGGCAGGACTCAGGATCAGCCTGATTCGCGATGTGACGCCCATTCCCCATAACGGGTGCCGGCCGCCCAAGCGAAGAAGGGTGTAGACAAATGTGAACGGCCGAAGCCGACGGGCAGTCCCCGCGGCGCATGGACCGTGGCAAATTGACAAGGGGTTATCGATCATTGATCATCGATCAGGGAGGCTTTTTTGGCAAGGTATAGAGAGTCCACATGCAGGTTGTGCCGAAGGGAAGGTCTGAAGCTGTTTCTCAAAGGAGACCGGTGCTACAGCGAGAAGTGCGCCTTTGAAAGGAGGGGCTACGCCCCCGGGGATCACGGCCAGCTTCGAAAGAAATTTTCAGATTACGGCGTCCAGTTGCGTGAGAAGCAGAAGCTCAAGAGGATGTATGGTTTGCTGGAAAAGCAGTTCCGGGGGTATTTCGACAAAGCGGACAAACAGAAGGGCATAACCGGAACCAACCTCCTCCTTTTTCTCGAGAGAAGACTGGACAACATGGTCTTCCGGATGGGCTTTGCCAATTCGCGCACGGAAGCAAGGCAGCTGGTGAGGCATAATCATTTCCTGGTCAGCGGAAAACCCGTGAACATCCCTTCTTATCTGATCAGGTCCGGAGACGAGGTGCAGGTCAGGGAGGGGAGCAGACAGGTTGAGCGGATACTCGAGGCCATGGGAACCGTATCCAGACGGGGTGTGCCTCAATGGCTCGAGATTGACAAGGCAAACTTCAAGGGGACGGTGAAGACCCTTCCTGTCCGTGAAGAGTTGACCATGCCGGTGCGGGAACAGCTGGTCGTTGAGCTTTATTCCAAATAGAACAATAACCAGACATCCGAAGGGCAGGGAAAAAACCTATGCAGAGAAACTGGCACAATTTGATTCAGCCGAAAAAAATAGATACCAATGAGGTGACGCTCACCCAATTCTACGGTGAGTTCAGTTGTCAGCCCTTGGAGCGCGGCTTTGGCACCACGCTGGGGAACGCGCTTCG
>JBFMBA010000173.1:0-7261 GCA_040755475.1 Thermodesulfobacteriota bacterium | reverse complement strand
CTGCCCACCCGGGCCCTGCGTGCAGGGGAGGAGGAATTCGCCGTCGCCTTCGCCGTCCCGAGCGACACGCCGGGCATCATTCATGTGGTCGGGCGGTCGAGCCTGGACACCCGTGAACAGGACGGCTGCGACTGCGGGAACCAGCTCTATTCCAAATACGCCCCGACGGTCATCTTCGACAACGTCTTCGTCCCCTGGGAGCGGGTGTTTCTGTGCGGCGAGTGGGAGTTTGCCGCCGACCTGGTGGCCTATTTCTCCGCCTTCCACCGCCAGAGCCATGGCGGCTGCAAGGCCGGCAAGATCGACTGCATGGTGGGGGCGGCCCTGACCATGATGGCGTACAACGGGACCGAGAAGGTCAGCCACCATAAGGAAAAGGTGACCGACATGATCCACCGGGCCGAGACCCTTTACGGCTGCTCGCTGGCCGCCTCGTACGAAGGCAGGCCGATGCCCTCCGGTACCTACTTCATCGATCCGGTCCTCGCCAACGCGTCCAAGATTCACGAGGGGAAGGAAATGGCCGAGGCGACGCGGCTGATGATCGACATCGCCGGCGGGTTCGTGGCGGACCTGCCTTCGGACCGCGATTTCGACCACCCTGACGTCGGCCCGCTCCTGAAGAAATACCTCAAGGGCGCCGAGCAGACGCCCGTGGAAAACCGGGTCCGGATGTTCCGTCTGATCGAAAAACTCGCACTGGAGAGTGCCGACACGATCTCAGACATCCACGGAGGCGGTTCCCCGGCGGCGCACCGGCTGACCATCTTCCGGGAATCGAACAACGCGGTCAAGGTCAAGGCGGCCAAGAGGCTCGCCGGAATCGAGGAGTGACTCCGGCGTGCCAGCTGGCTTCCTGCGGCGGGAAGGGTCCGGTGCGAAGCGGCGCGCGGGGCCGGTCTTTCCGGCGGCGCTGCCGGTCATCCCCGCCCGAAGAGCCGCACGCCCCGAGAAGGAGCCCTCCGTGCTGACCGCCTTTGTCCGGCCGGCTAGGGGGCAAGTGGCCCGCAGGTTTCTCCCGGGGATTTGCGCCACTGGTTTGCCAGGACGACGGCAAAGAGCGAAAATCCGGCGATATCGGTCATCCAGCCCGGCTTGATCAGGGCAAAGGCCGCCAGGAACAGGATGACCCGCTCCCAGCTCACCGTGTGACAGAGGTAGTACCTGTGCAACGAGCCGGCAAGACAGGTCACCCCGAGCAGCGCGGTGACGATGGCCAGCCCCACCCGCGGCCAGGAGCCGATCAGCAGCAGCGATGGTGAAAACACGAACATGAACGGCACGATGTAGCCCGTGGCGCCCAGCTTGACGGCCGCCCATCCGGTTTCCCACAGATCCGATTTGGAAATCCCCGTAGCGGCATAGACCGCCAGTGCCACCGGCGGGGTGATCGCCGACAGGATCGCGAAATAAAATACAAACAGATGCGCGGCTTCCGGCACGATCCCCAGTTTGATCAGCGCCGGGACCAGCAGCGCCACCTGGATGATGTACGCAGGGGTGGTCGGCAGCCCCATGCCGAGGATGATGCCGGCGATCATGGTGAGAACAAGCGCCGGAATCAGGTGCTCCTGGGCAACGGTGAGCACGATGCCGGTAAACGACAGGCCGAGCCCGGTCTGGGCGATGGCGCCGATGACGATCCCCGCGCAGGCGCAGGCCATGGCGATCGACAGTGTATTCAGGGCGCCCGCCTCGAGCGCCGAGATCAGCATTTTGAGGGTGATTTCAGGCCGGGTGCTTTTGCGCAGCATGGCCACCGGCACCACCGAGGAGATGCCCAGAAGCGCGGCGTAGGGCGCGCTGTAGCCGGCGATCAGCACTCCGATGATGACAAATAGCGGGATGAACAGATGGCCGCGCTCCTTGAGCACCGTCCCGAGTCTCGGGAGCTCATCCCGGGGAAGCCCCACCAGACCCGTGCGTTTGGCCTCGAAGTGCACCGCGGCATAGACGGCGACATAGTAGAGCAGTGCCGGAAGCAGCGCATAGGTGGCCACCGCGATGTAGCTGACGCCGAGGAACTCCGCCATGACGAATGCCGCCGCGCCCATGATGGGCGGCAGGATCTGTCCGCCCGTCGAGGCCACCGCCTCGACGGCGCCGGCGAAGGCGGGGCGGTAACCGAGGCGCATCATCATCGGAATCGTGAAAGTACCCGTCGTCATCACATTGGCGACCGCGCTGCCGGAAATCGTGCCGAACATGCCGCTGGTGATAACCGCCACCTTGGCCGGGCCGCCGACCGCGTGTCCGGTGATGCTCAGCGCGAAATCCATGAAGAGCTTGCCGGTACCGCTGCGCTCCACCAATGCCCCGAACAGGATAAACAGGATGACGTAGGTCGCCGAGACGTTCAACGGAATCCCGAAGATCCCCTCGGAGGTCAGGTAGTTGATCTCGATCACCGATTCGAAGCGCACCCTGGCGATCAGCAGGGCGTAGGCGACAAAAACCAGGGCGGTGATCGGCAACGCCAGCCCGATCACGCGGCGCGTCGCCTCCAGCACCAGCAGGATGAAGAGGGTGCCAAAGACAATATCGGCGGTCCTCAGGGCATCCACGAAAACGAAACGGTCGTAGAGGTAGTCCACGTTGAGCCACAGGTAGCCGATGGTCACGAGCGAAAGCGCCGCGAAGAGATAGTCGAACAGAGACGGCGCTTCTGCGCCGGGCCGCCCGAATCGGGGATGGATCAGAAAGGTCAGCACCAAGGCCAAAAGACGGTGGGTGCCTCGAAAGAAGAACGCCTCGGGCGGCCCGATATAGGCGACCGTGAGGTGATAGACCGACATGCCGACGGCGAGCACAAGAATGCCCGTCTTGAGGATACGATCAAATGACATAGGGGTTCACCACAGCACTGAAGTGAAGGGACACACGCCGGACCGCAGCGCACCTTCGCCTACTGCGGTCCGGCGTGCGAACATTACTGGATGACTTTGGCTTCCTTGTAGTACTTCAGGGCGCCCGGGTGGTAGGGGACGCCCACGTCGGTGGCCATGTCCTTGGCGGTGAGGCCCTTGACCGCCATGACCACGTCGCCCAGGGCGCCGACGTTCTGTACCAGGGCCTTGGTGATCTTGTATACCGTATCCTCGGGTATCTTGCTGCTGACGATCAGGTGCGTCCAGGTGCCGATGGTCTGGACATCCTTGTTCTGCTTCGGATAGCTGCCGGCCTTGATGATGCGCTTGTCATAGCCTCCGTTCAGCTTCTGCAGCGCCTTGAACTTGTCCTCCGAGATCTCCAGGACGATAATGTCGCGCGCGCTCGCCAGGTCCATCACCGAGGAGGCAGGCACGGTCGTGATGAGCGTATAGACATGGGCCTGGCCATCCTTCATCTGCGACACCGAATCGTTATAGGAGCCGTGGCTGACCTTCGACATTTTGTCGTAGCCCAGGCCATAGACCTGCAGCGTTTCACGCGTCATCTGCTCGCCGGTGTTGCCCTTCTGCTGGGTGGTCAACGACTTGCCTCTCAGATCGGCGGGGGTCTTGATCCCCGCATCGGCCAGGGCCACCATGTGGAAATACTGAAAGTAGAGCGTGGCGAGCTGGCGAACATTGCCGGTTTTTTCCTTGAACGGGGCGCGCCCGTGGACGCCGTCCACCGTGGAGACCGAATTGCCGAAGCCCAGATCCGCCTTGCCGGTCTGCACACCCAGAACGTTGGAAATACCTGCGCCGGGCGTGACGATCATGCTGGCGCCGGGAACGTTCTTTTCGATGATGTTCTGAATTGCCCCGCCCAGCGGATACCATGATCCGCCCTGCGGGCCGGTCATCATCCTGAGCTGTTCGGCCGCCAGCGCCACACCGGAACCCAGCAGTCCGATGACCAATACCGCCGCGAAAACCTTCATCATCAATCGTGTCCTCATCGCTTCCTCCTTTTGATTTTTGAATGAAAAGTTTTTATGGCGCCGCCGACCGGTTTCGGCGGGTTTCCCGAAACCGCTCGAGCGGAACCCTGATCTTTTCCATCCTGCGCATTCTGGATCATAATGACCAAGACTTGCCTCCGGCAGACGATCAATGCGCCGCAGTAGTATACATGCTCTCAGGGTGTGGGAAACGAACGTGCTAATAAAAAAGCCGGTTTATTCCAAGGGTACGAGAATGCCGCTACGCGATGGTTTCCATCGCCAGACCGGCCGGCACTTCCTGCGTACAATAGAATGGCTTCTCTGTCAACCTTTATGTGATACTGCATAGACACCCGACCCGCCGGGTCACCCTTGATTCTGCCGGGAATCAGGGTCGACGAACGGGCATGTGCATTCCGAGAAACGTCTCGATATGCCGGCCGTGCGTACCCGGCCAGTAGATGCTCCCGCAGGCGGGACAGCTTTTAAAGTGATCGTGCTTGGCATGGACATAGGCCGGCACACGGCCCTCGGCCTCGGATCGCGGTATCTGCACCAGCATTGCATTGCACTTGAGGCAGAGGGTCATTGCCTTCGCCGGATCGGGCTCCAGCCCGAGGGACTCGATCACCTCGCCGAGCTGCGCGCGGGCGCGGTCCGCTTTCACCACGACCAGGCGCGCCTCTGAAGAGAGGCGCACGAGCGCCCTCTTTCTGGTCAGAACAATGCGCCCTGCGGCGGCGGCCTTCCTGACAAAGCGCGCATCGGCGTTACCCCGGTCGTGCAGTGTGTCGTAACCGAGAATCCGCAGCCACTTGGACAGTGTGCCGAGATTGCAGTCGGTTGCGAAACGGATATCCACTCATCCTCCGGGCGGGATATGCCTCAGCGTGAAACGGCCGTCCTCATATATCAGGTAGGAACCGTGGGTCATCCAGTCGCCCAGTGTGACAAAGGTCCTTTCCCGGCCGGCGAGAAAGGTCTGCTTCATGAGCAGATCATGACAATGCCCCAGGATCACGGCGTCATAGCCCTGCCGGAACTTGGCCTCGGCAAACCGGTGCATCACTTCCACCAGGCGCCCCTGCGGCTCCCTGGCCATCCTCCGGCTCATCTTCGACCAGAACCGCGCCAGAGGCCATATGACGGACCTGGGAAGGATCTGCTCCAGACGGCGCGTCCCCGGGCTCCGGAGAAAGGCCCTGAGCGCCAGGTATCGGTGATTCCCGGCGTCCACCGTGTCGCCATGGGCGGCCAGTACGCGAAGTCCGTCAAGATCCAGTTCGGCCCACTCCGCATGGACATCGAACCCCTGCCTGTGGGAGAAGTAGTCATCAAGGAAGAAGTCGTGGTTGCCTTCGCACAGGTGGATCCGGACACCTTGCCGCTTCAGGGCGGCGAGCCTGTCCACGATTTCCCGGAAACCGTGATAGATGGTCTCCCCTTTGCTGAACCAGAAATCAAAGAAATCGCCCGCAATCACAAGCCGATCCAGGGTGATGCCCTCCGGCGGAGGGGATGGGCCTGCCGCCGGATTGGCGGGCGGCGCATCGTTGCGGCCGTCACGCCCCTCTGCCGGACGTGGCGTCCCCGCGGCGCGCCCCCTCGGGCCGCCATCGGGAGTCCCGGCGGGTCCCGCCTGCGACCTTCCCCGCAGCCCGTCGAAGAAACGCAGCAGCCTGTCGTAGTGGGCGCCGTCGGGGTCTTTCAAGTGGACGTCGGACAGGAAGACCGCCTTCATGGGGTCTCGCTTTTCGGAGGCGTGCGACGGATCGGAAGGCTGTGTTCTGCCGCTGAAACGATCTCTTTCATGGCCCGGCGTCTATCAGATTTCCCGCTTCCCTTCAAGCGGATAATTGGCTGGCACCTCCCGTTGAACCGTCAAACCGATCACCCCGCAGATCCGCCGGAAAACCTTTTGACAAGGGAGCCGGCACTCCGTTAGAATGCACACGTACGCCCGGTCGATACCACCGGTCGATGGACGGGAAGGGTGAGGGGGATTTTTGACGGGAACCTTTGTCAATACGGGGGCCATTCTGGCCGGCAGCGTGATCGGTCTGGCCGTGGGCAGGCATTTTCCCGAGCGGCTCAAAACCACGCTCATGCAGGCCCTCGGTCTGGCGGTGGTCCTGATCGGTCTGCAGATGGCTTTGTCGGGCCAGGAAACGCTCATCGCGATCGGCTGTCTCCTTTCCGGCGCCGTGACGGGCGAGCTGTTGCGGCTCGAGCAGGGCGTCGAGCGGCTGGGGAACTGGCTGAAAAGAAAAACCGGCTCGGATTCCTCCACCTTCGCACAGGGTTTCGTTTCGGCCTCGACACTCTTCCTGACCGGCGCCATGATGATCGTGGGCTCCATACAGGACGGCGTGGCGGGGGACCCGCGCACGCTCTATGTGAAATCTCTCCTCGATTGCGTGGCTTCGATCACCCTTGCATCGACGCTCGGGCCGGGAGTCGCCTTCTCCGCCCTTTCCGTGCTGCTGGTACAGGGGGGAGTCACCCTGCTCGCGCTGCACGTCCAGTTCCTGCGCGAACCGGCCATCCTGAGCATGGTGACCGCGACCGGCGGTCTGATCATCCTGGGCATCGGCATCAATCTGATGAACCTGGCCTCGATCCGCATCGGCAATTTCCTCCCCGCCCTCTTCTATGCCATCGCCTGGGCCTACAGCTTCCCCAGCTGAACCGTCAGGACGGCCGCATGCGGGCGGCTGAAGCAACAGGATATCTGTCCCCTGGTGTGGTGGTGATGACAGGGAATCATTCGACGACCCGGTGGGAGGCATGGTATGCGCTATCGAGGAGTGGTGATTTGCTTGATGCTGGGGTGTCTCTGGACGATGACGGCATGCGCGGGCGCAAGGTCCAACGAAGCCGGATCGGCCGATGAGCGGAAGAAATCGGAAACGGACAAAAACGAACCCTGGGACCTTGCCATGACGCTGGAGCGGGAAAAAGCCGCCTGCCAGCGCCGGCTCGCAGAGCAGGCAGCGTCCATCGACCGGCTGAGCAGCCGCCTGTCCGATCAGCAAAGCGCAACGGACCGGTCAAACCAGCAAATCCTCGCATTGAACCGAACGATTGAAGAACAGAACCGCAGATGGCATGATCTCCGGCAGGCCGGCCACGGGAATCTCCTCTCCGGTGCCCCCCCGGCCACTCCCGCCGCAAGCTGGGGTGCGCTCATGCGCGTGCAGGGCAAAACGAACATCCGGATGAAACGGTCCCGCAAATCGAAGATTCTGGGTTACCTGCTGCCGGGCCAGACCGTAAAGGCCGATTTTCTAGAGGATGACTGGTATGCCGTGTTCAACCCGGCGGAAACGGTGCGTTCCGAAAAGAAAGCCCTGGGTTATGTGCATGCGCCCAGGCTTTTCAGGCTACCCC
>JBFMBA010000172.1:0-7990 GCA_040755475.1 Thermodesulfobacteriota bacterium | reverse complement strand
GATCACCTTCACGGACATCACCCAATCCAAGACCCTGGAGGCGGAGCTCCTGAAAATGCAGGCCGAGCTGGAAAAGCAGATCGGAAGACAGAGGACGCGGCTCGAACAGGCGGAACAGCAACTTCACGACGAATCGAAACCGGGCAAAGCGGCAGGGCCGAAAACAAGGGGACATGACAGAAATGGGTGAAAAAAAAGCCGGGGAAAAAAGGCATGCGCTTCCGAAGAACGCAGCCGGGTTGCGCCGCCGGGCAACGGAGCGGCTCAAGCAGAAGCAGGCAGGACCCGAATCGGAGGATGGAACGCAGGGATCGTTCAAAGACAGGCGGGCCCTCCACGAATTGCAGGTGCACCAGATCGAGCTGGAGATGCAGAACGAGGAGCTGCGCAAGGCGCAGGAGGAGCTGGATGCGTCGCGGACCCGCTACCAGGACCTGTACGACCTGGCTCCGGTGGGTTATTGCACCGTCGGCGAAAAAGGAGAGATCCTCGAGGCCAACCTCACCGCCGCCACCCTGCTGGGCATGACGCGAGCCGCGCTCGTCAGGCAGCTTTTGACCAGGTTCATCCTCAAGGAGGACCGGGACATTTATCATCTTCATCATGCACGGCTGATCGATACGCATACGCCGCAGGTGTTCGAACTGAGAATGTCGCGAAAGGACGGCGTCCCATTCTGGGTGCGGCTGCAGGCGAACGCGGCGCAGGAGGATGACGGCGCATCGCTGCACCGCGTTGTGATGAGCGACATCACCGAGCAGAAAGAGCTGGAAGAGAAATTAAGAAAATCTCACGACGAACTGGAGAAGCGCGTGGAGGAACGAACGTCCGAGCTCTCGACGTGTCTTTCCGAGATCAGAACAATGAAAGACCAGCTCGAGGCCGAGAATGTCTACTTCCGTCAAGAAATCAAGATGAAACATCCCCTTGCCCATATTCTCGGGCAAAGCGACGGTCTCAAGTATGTGCTCTACCGTGCGGAACAGGTGGCCCCCGCGAACACAACGGTCCTTATCCTCGGTGAGACCGGTACGGGCAAGGAGCTGATCGCCTATGCCATCCACGACATGAGCCCCCGCAAGGAGAGGCCCCTGGTCACGGTCAACTGTGCCGCCCTGCCGGGCAACCTGATCGAGAGCGAATTGTTCGGCCGGGAGAAGGGGGCCTTTACCGGGGCCGATACCCGGCAGGTCGGCCGGTTCGAGATAGCCCACGGCTCCACCATCTGCCTGGATGAGATCGGGGAGCTGCCGCTGGAGTTGCAGGCAAAGCTGCTCCGGGCGATTCAGCACAACGAATTCGAGCGCCTGGGTTCGCCGCAGACCGTCAAGGTGGATGTGCGGATCATAGCGACGACCAACCGCAACCTCGAGGAAGAGGTCCGCAAGGGCCGGTTCCGGCAGAACCTTTACTATCGGCTCAACGTCTTCCCCATCACCGTCCCGCCGCTGCGGCAGCGCAGGGAAGACATCCCGCTGATGGTCCAGGCCTTCATAGAACGATACGCCCGGAAACTGGGCAAAAAGATCACGTCGATCCAGAAGGAAACCCTGCAGGCGCTTCAGAATTATCCGTGGCCGGGGAACGTCCGGGAGCTGGAAAGCATCATCGAGCGTGCGGTGATCCTGTGCCCCGGGCCGGTTCTGCACCTGGCAGACAAACTGGAGAGCTCATCCCCCGTGTTTTCATCAGCCGTGAGGACCCTGGAAGAGACCGAACGAAACCAGATTCTCAAAATCCTCTCCGAAACCCATTGGCGCATCGAAGGAAAGAGGGGGGCAGCGGCGATCCTGGGCCTGCAGCCGAGCACCCTGCGGGCGAGGATGCACAAGCTCGGGATCGCCCGGCCGGGGAAAAAAGAGACGGCCTAGACCGTCCGCACGCCTGAACCCATCCTCAACATATTGCGGTTCCACCAAATATTGAGGGCAAACGAACCTATTCTGGTTGCCTCTTTTTGCTCCCGTCAATCCAACCGTCCGTTATCAAAAGACAAATAAAATTATTTCTTTTTTGTGGTCTTTGGCAAGCCGTTTGCTCTTCTTATGGACAAAAGCGTCGTCGTCACAGGATGGCGGAGATGCAGCGGAATCGGATGGTCCAATGCCATCCGGAAATAAGCTGGAGAACGCATATGCTGCCACCGGTATGCAGAGAAAAGTGCAGTTCTATTATGGTAAAAAAAGAAAGGAGGGATTGATACCGGCTGTAACGGCGGAAGGTTGGTTTTAGAGATGGCATAACAGATCATGTTGTAAAAAACCAAAAAAGGAGATGACCATGAAAAAAATATTGGCACCAATGATTATCGGCGTTCTGTTCATGTTGACGCCCGTACTGGCGATCGGGGCGAGCATCACCGGATCCGTCCAGGGGTATATGTGTGTGACCCAGGGGCAGGTGTGTCCCATAGGGATGGAGGATCCCGTGGCTGCCGTCGAGCAGGTGTTTGTCCTCCTGGTCGACGCAAAGAAGATGAATTACTATTTTGTCCCGAACGTGGACAGGGTGGTCATGGCCCGCCACATCAACTCGGAGATCACCATCGAAGGGGACGTGAACGAGAAGGCGAAAACCATCAAAGCAAGAAGTATCATGAAGAAGGGCAAGAAGGTCTGGTCTGTTGACCTTGAGGACAGGATCTACAAGGATCTTCTTGGAAATCATCCGCTGACCAGCGGATAAACGGGAAACGGCAGTTCGAAAAACCCCCCGGATCACCGGGGGGTTTTTTTTATGTCTGCCATCACTGCGGGCCAGCATGACCCGCAGGCAGGTTCGGCTGGTTATCGCCATCGACCTGACCGCAAGGCAGCCGGACTCTACAGGCCCTGCTTCAGGTTTTTGATGAATTCACCCCTTTTCTCCGGCAGGGATACCCCCCTGTAGACGATCTCGCCTTTGGCGCTGATGCCGACGATGTGCGGCAGCCCCCGGATGCCGTACTTTGCGCCTGTCACGGTTCCCTCCTCATCCAGGAGTATCGGGTAGGTGATCTGCTCGGACTTTCTCAAGCGCTCCACCGTCTCCTTGGATTGCTTGTAATTGATGCCGAGCACCACGACATTGTCCTTCCGCGCCGCTTCTGCAAACCGGATGTTCTCCGGCAGCTCCTTGATGCAGGCGACACACCAGGTCGCGAAGAACACCAGCACCACCCCTTTTTGCCCCCTGAACTGACTCAGCGTCACCTGGGCGCCCTCGAGCGAGGGCAGAGTGAAGTCGGGCGCCGGATTGCTCAGAGGTTTTTCGGTGGCCCGATATTCCGGCGCCGGTGATGCAAGCGGCTTCGGGGAGGTCACCCCATCGGTTGCAACGGCCGGCGGAAGCACTGCCGGTGACGCCAAGGGCGCTTCCGCCGGCACCGCGGCGGTTTCCGTGGTCGCCAGAAGCTGGATGAGGTTGGGGAAATCGGTGTTCTGACCCACCAGGACGAACAGCAGGGTTGCAGCGACGATAATCATCAGGGCGAAGCCCTTTTTCAGCGCCTCCATCCACGCACCCGCCTTGGGCAGCCTGGAAATGAACCCCGTTGAGATACCCGCCAGAAGGATCAGGGCCCCCTGGCCGATTCCGAACAGAAACAGCAGCACGCCGCCTTTGAGAATCTGCAGGGCGTAAGCAACGCCGCGCAGCTCCTCCAGCGTGATCGCCATCGCCCCGAAGGCAACGGCGAGCAGCGGGCCGGTGCAGGGGCCGCAAATCAGACCGCTGACGCCGCCCTGGACAAACGCGCCAAACATGCCTCCGCGGTTTGCCCATTTGGCCTGGAGTCCGGCGATGAGTTCGGGAACGGGAAAGGAAAAGACATCCAGCAGGAAGAGCCCCATGATCAGGAAATACATGGCGATGGCATAAAGGGCCCATCCGTTTCCCATGATCGAGCCGAAGGTCCCGCCCACGGCCGCGACGATGCTCCCCAGGATGGCATAGACAAACGCCATCCCGAAGACCATGGTGATGCTCAGGGAAAAGGCCTTCCATCGGTCGGCGCCCGCCATGTTGCCGATATACCCGACGGTCAACGGAAGCACCGGATAGGTGCACGGCGTCACGGACGCCAGCAGCCCGCCGCCGAACATCAGGAAATACAGGCTGATGGAATCCTGCCGGAAAGATTCCTGCAGGAGAAACTGGAACTGCTCAATCATTGCTCATCCTCCGGAATACCCCGGACGGCCGGTGAGCCTTCCATCAAACCCTATTGACCGCTTACCTCTTTGAGGGCTTTCGCGATGGCATCCAGCGGCGGTCGCTTGTTTATATCATGTACGTCTATGTACGTGATGACTCCCTTTTTGTTGATGACGAAAAGGGCCCGCTCGGATTCGCCGCTTGACCGGAGCACACCGTACCGCGATGCCACCGCGCCATGGGGATAGAAGTCGGACAGGACGGGAAACCATAATTTTTCGCCGGGATTGCACATCTGCTTTGTCCAGGCAAATAGCGTGGGGATGTTGTCCACCGTAATACCGAGCAGGATCGCATCGTGCTCGTCAAAGAGCCCCTTGGAGACGTTGTAACCCGGCCACTGACCGGAGCAAATGGGCGTCCACGCGGCGGGAACAAAGGAGATCACGACATTCTTCTTTCCCCTGTACTGGCGAAGGGACACCTTGCCGCCCTCGACGGCGGGCAGTGTAAAGTTCGGGGCGACATCGCCCACTTTCAATTTCGCCACACTGTCCGTGGGTTTGAGCTTTCCCACAGGATAAATATACTCAGTAAATCCGGATGGCTGACCATATGCCGCCGCAACGCTTCCCATGATCAGCAACACACCGATCCACCATACGTCCCGCAGATTCCGTGTATGACCCTTCATGTTGACCTCCCCGTCATAATCCCGCCGACTCGACGATCTTGTTAAGAAACTGCTGGTTGTCCTCGAAGCTGCCCTCCCAGAAAAAGAAGTGCTCCTGTACCCCCTTTTTGTTCACCCGCAGCCCGATGAATGTGGGCGTCCCCTTGGCGCCGAGCTGCAAGGAAAAATCGGTGCTCTCGTCGGGGAAAAGAGGAAACGGCACATCATAGCGCTTCCGGTACGTGTCCACCTCATACTGGCTGTTACCCACGCCTATCCCGATCATCTTCACCTTTTCATTCAAATCGGTTCGTTTTTGCAGCAAACGAAAGAAATCGTTGATCTGCGACGCAGATCGCTGGCAGTGAGGTCAATACAGGCTGAAGATCTCGATGATCAGGACCGGGGCCTTGATCTGCCCGATCTTGAAAGATCCCGCCCCGGAAAGCCCCAGGTATTTTTTTGCCTGCTCGCTTGCCGGCATGGGAAGATCTATCGCCGGGATGATTCTTTTGCCGACCGGATCGGATTTCGCGTCACTTCCGGGGACCGCGGTCGACCCGGCATGGAGACGGGCGCTGTCGACGAGCAGCGCAACCAATAAGACCAGCAGAACAGGGACCATCCACTTTTTATGTTTTTCCATGAGAGATCCTCCTTTTTGTTTTACCCCGTGGCTCATGCATACCCTCTGCGATCGCACTGCCCCGCCTGTTACACTCCCCCGGACGGTTTGGCCGCCATTTCTGCAACGTGCCGGCCCTCGGGGCGCGCTGAAACGAACCCGCTTTTGCCCAGCACTCGTTTGCCGTTCGGTCTCGGGGCGCGACTGCGCGATAGGCACCTCGCTCTGAGGGTGCTCTCAACCTCCCGGCTGTGGTTGACCACAAGCAGGGCTACCGCGACGACGTAAAGCAAGTGGATGAATATACCCGTGCCGAAACCGGAACCAAGGCCGAGCATCCATACAACCATCAGCGCCGCGGCAATCAACCACAGCATGCGCACCTCCTTTCCGGGGCGGAACACACCGCTCCGGATCTTTTGCCCATCTAGCAACCCATTGCCTGCCTGCTTCCGGGGAGGTTTGCTGCCTGGCCCACTCTTTTGGATTGCCTGTTCATCAGAATGACCTGGTCGACAATCTCCCCGCAGATCAGGCACCTCCACCCCCAGAACTGCCCGTAGGCGCTGTAGAATTTGTCATAGAACATGGCGCCATTGCAGCGAAGGCATTTCTTGATATGCTTTTTTTCCATCAAAGATCCTCCATTCCCTGTGGCTGGTAAACGGTGTGAAACGACCTTTCGTATGGCTCCACGAGAAGATTCATCGCCCCCCTGAACACCTTGAAGCGGTCCGATTTCATGTGGTTGATCAGGTTCTCCCGGGTATCCCATTCCTCAAGAAAATAAAGACGATTTTCATCCTCGACACTCTGGTACAGCTCGCAGCGCCGGCATCCCTTTTCCATCCGTATGAAACCGGACAGTGAAGCGATCGTCTGCGAAAGCTCCATGCGCTTGGCGGAAAGGACCTTCATCCGTATGGTGACCAGGATCATACCGCTGGACGTTGCAAGCGGCTTGCCAACGGCCCCGGCAAATGGGGATCTCTCGAATAACCATTTTGTGACAGCTATTTAGACATTCGTGAGCGAACGGCAGCGCAGGATGAAATGATGGGCCGGGCCTCAGTATTTGGTGGAGCCACAACATGTTGAGGTTCCACCAAATATCGAGGCCGTTCAGAGGATTTCACCCTTTTTCAATCTTCACTCCGCTACATCTAAACCCCCGTTGTCAGAAGATGAATCCATATATCTGAATTTTCGTGGCTTGTTGGCAAACCGCTTGCAGTGCCCCTGTGCATGATACCGATCACCGCCATGAGAAAAATTCTGGGGTTGGCCTTTCTGGCCCTCGCGGCTCTGGCCGCAGGCGCCGGGTCGGCGGAGAGCTCGCTGATCGACGAGGTGCGCAGGGAACTGCGGGAAAGGATCGAGGGCAGGCAGGACAACGAAAAGATGTTCTGCCGCAGCGAGCTGCTCTGCGCTTCACGGATTCTCCCTTCGTTTTACCGAAGACGGTCCTTCGACCCGGTGTGGATCGGCGAGCCCGGTCAGGCGGAGGCCCTTCTCGGGCAAATCCGGCAGGCGGATCGTGAGGGACTGGATCCGGAGGATTACCGCCTCTCCACCCTGCGCGCGCTCCTCGCCGAGGTCGGACCAAATCCGGGGCTGGCCGACCGGGACAGGCTCACCGACCTGGAGCTGCTGCTGACCGACACCTTCCTCATCTACGCGTCCCATCTGCTGCATGGCAGGGTCGACCCCGAATCGATCCGGGCGGAATGGCATGTGCAAAGCCGCAAGGCCGATTTGGCCGAAGTTCTGCAGAAGGCCGCGGAGCAAAACAAGATCGCCGAGGCCCTGCAGTCCCTTCTGCCTCCTCACCCGGGGTATTCCCGTCTGCGCCTGGCCCTGGAGGAGTACCGGCAGATCGCCCTCCGAGGCGGCTGGCCGCGGGTGCCGGCTGGTACAGCGATGCGCAGGGGTCAGCAGGACGGGCGGGTGACTGCGCTGCGGTTCCGTCTGGCGGTCGAAGGCGGCCCCTCTGCGGAGCAAGGCGCGTCCGACCTTTTCGACGAGGCGCTGGAGAGGGCGGTGATCCTCTTCCAGGGCCGCCATGGATTGGACGGGGACGGCATCGTGGGTTCTGCGACCCTGGAGGCGCTGAACGTCCCGGTCGAAGACCGGCTTCGCCAGATCAAAGTGAACATGGAGCGCTGGCGGTGGCTCCCCCAGGACCTCGGCGCCCGGCACATTTTCGTCAACATCGTTGACTTCACCCTGCAGGTGATCGACGCCAATCGCCCGGTCATGCACATGCGCACCGTGGTCGGCAAAAGCTACCAGAGGACACCCGTGTTCAGCGCCCTCCTGACTGCCGTGGTTGCCCGCCCCTACTGGAACATTCCCCGCAGCATCGTGCTGAAGGAGATCTTCCCCGCGGTCCGCAGGGACCCCGATTACCTGTCCAAAAACCGCATCCGGGTCCTTTCCGGCTGGGAGGTCAACGCACGGGAGATCGACCCCTCGACGATCCCCTGGGGGGATGGTGAAACCCGCCGCTTCGGTTTCCGCATGCGCCAGGACGCGGGGCCGGGCACCGCCCTCGGTCG
>JBFMBA010000171.1:0-2749 GCA_040755475.1 Thermodesulfobacteriota bacterium | reverse complement strand
CAAGGGCACTGGCCGGGACGCCGAGGGCCACCAGGCGGGCATCCAGACCCGTTGCCGGTTCATCGGCCGCGAAGAGCAGTTCCGGGGGGGCTGCCGGGATTTCGACCGGCGACGGCCGGACCGGGGTTCGGTTGGGCTTGGCCATCGTCCCTCTCAATCCTTCCGGCCGCCCTGCGGTTTCTGTGGGGTTCTTTTCTCGTTCATCCGGATGATCCCCTCCTCGATGTTGCCCATATCCTCCAGTTTCTTCTGGTAGATGACGGCGGCTTCCGCCTGATTCCGGATGATATGCGGCGTGATGAAGACAAAGAGGTTGCTCTTTTCCCGGCCGCTGCCCCGCGTCTTGAAAAGCCACCCCAGAAAGGGGATATCGCCGAGGCAGGGGACCTGATTGGTGTCCACGATGGTCGAATCGTCGATCAGGCCGCCGATGACCACCGTCTCCTTGTCCCTGATGACGACCGTCGTCTTGGCGGTCCGCTTGAGCGTGGTGGGTGTGGAGGTCTGCTCGCCGGTCAGCTTGGTCACCTGCTGGTCGATCTTCAGACGGACGAACTGGTCTTCGTTGATGTGGGGCGTGATCTTCAAGGCGATCCCCACGTCCTTGTAATCATAGCTCTGTCCGAACACCTGGCCGGGAACCGTGGCGGAGGTGTCCGAACGGGTGATGTAGGGCACGTTCTTTCCCACGTTGATCTCGGCGTCCTCGTTGTTGAGCGTCAGAAGCTGGGGTGTCGAGAGGATGGAAACGTCCGAATCCTTCTGGTAGGCTTGGAGGACCGCCCCGATGTTGGGGAAAACCACGCTGCCGATCTGTATCCCCGCGCCGATCACCCCCAGGGAGAACCCCGCCGGCATGCTGACCGCGCCCGTCGCCGGGTTGATCTGGGGAATGATCGGCGTGCCGCTGAACCCGGCCATTCCCAGACCCGTCGCGCCGGGCCCCAGCCCCTTGAGATCGCCGCTGCCGATGTCCCGCAGGCCGCGCCATTCGACCCCGATGTTGAAGTTCTTGTTGACCGAAACCTCCATGATCAGCGCCTCGATGTAGACCATCGGCCTCGGTTCGTCGAGCTTGCGGATCACCCCTTCGATCACCCTGTAGTCATCACGGTCCGCCGTGATGATCAGCGTGTTGGTGGCCTTGTCGGCGACCACGTTGACGTCCCTGGACAGGGCGACCGCCTTGCCCGCCTGTGCCGCTGCGGGAGGCGCCTTCGGGTCTTTCGTCTCCCTGGGGAGGTTCATCAGAACCTTCACCAGATCCTCGGCGTTGCCGTTCTGCAGGCGGTACACGTGCAGGGTGCTGCCGCTCCTGGGGATATCCTTGTCCATGAGGGCGATCAGCTTCTTGAGGTTTGCCGTGTTGGTTTCGCTTGCCAGCAGGATGACCGAGTTGGTCCGGCCGTCCGCGACAATCCGGATCGGCTGGACCCCGGGCTTCTGGGGGGGGAAGACGGCGCTGAGCGACCGGACGATTTCGGTGGCGGAAGCGGACTGGAGAGGAATGTAGGAGATCACCTCAGCGACCCCCTCCACGTCGAGGGCGGCCACGATCTCCTGGAGCCGCCTGATGTTGGAAAGCACGTCGGTGATGATCAGCATGCCCGCCGGGGCATAGGCGAGGACGATGCTGGTTTTCGAGACCAGCGGGTCGAGCACCTTTTTCATCTCGTCGGGATTGGCGTGCTGGAGCGAGAGGATCTGCGTGACGATCCGGTCATCGGGCGCGGCGTCCTCCCGTTTCACGCGGAGCTCCGTGTGCTTCCCCCGCGCCTCGAGGGCGGGGATCACCTTGATCACGTCGCCCGCCGGAACGGTTGCGAATCCGTAGATCTCCATGACCGACTCGAACACCTTGTAGAGGTCGTCGACGGCGATTTTCGTCGGGGAGATGACCGTGACCTTGCCTCGCACCTTCTCGTCGATCACGAAATTCCGTCCGGTCATCTCGCTGATGAACTTGATGAAGACCGGAATGTCGACATTGTCAAAATCGATCGTGACGTAGCGGTTGGCCGGCGCAGCGGTTTCGGGTTGCGACGGGGGCGAAGGCGGTGCGGGCTGCCGTTCGGGACGGTTCACGGGCGCGTGGGCGGGGGCGGCCTGCGCCGGTTCCGCCGGTTTTTTCGACGGGAGGGTTGCAGCCGGGGCGGCGGCCGGCACCGAGGTCGAACCGGATGGAAGCGCCGGTGGCGGAGGCGGCACGGCGGTCCTTCTGGGGGCAGCCGGCGGTTGCGCCGGCTGCGCGGAGGGTGACGACGTGGCGGGCCGGTCTTCCCCCGCGATGCGGACAGCCCCGCCCCTGGCGGGCGAGAGCAGAAGGACCAGAGCAAGGACCGCCATGATCACGGCCGATCCCATGTGATGTTTGCGTACGGGCGTCATCGGTTCTTCTGCCCCTCCATCATTTTCTTGAACAGGGGGGACGCGACAACGTGCTCCATGTCGGCATCCTTCATCACCCAGTCCTTCACCTCGTTGCTGATCGTCATGGCCACTTTCAGGTACCAGAGGCTCTCGTCGATCTCCTTTTTCCGGGCGTAGAGACAGGCCAGGTTATAGTAGGGATCCGCGTAGTCCCGCTTCAGCACAATGGCTTTGCCGAACATCGCCATAGCCTCCTCGGTTTTCTGCGCATCCATGTACAGCACCCCAAGGTTGTTCAGTGCCCTGACATGGCCGGGCTCGATGGCCAGCGTCTGCCGGTAGAGCGCCTCCGCCCGACGGTGCTCCCATGTGCGCTGTG
>JBFMBA010000170.1:0-4619 GCA_040755475.1 Thermodesulfobacteriota bacterium | reverse complement strand
GAGGCGCTCACGGGCATTCCCGTGGCCATCAAGGACATTCTGTGCACCAGGGGGGTCAGGACGACCTGCGGCTCCCGGATACTCCACAATTTCATTCCTCCCTACGACGGTACGGTCGTGGAGAAGCTTCGCGCGGCGGGCGCGGTGATCGTCGGCAAGACGAACATGGACGAGTTCGCCATGGGCTCCTCAACGGAAACCTCCTTCTTCGGCGTGACGCGCAATCCCTGGGATCTGGGCCGGATCCCGGGAGGGTCGAGCGGCGGGTCCGCGGCGGCTGTGGCCGCCGACGAATGCATTGCCTCCCTCGGCTCCGATACGGGCGGCTCCATCCGCCAGCCGGCGGCCCTCTGCGGCGTTGTGGGCCTGAAGCCCACCTATGGCAGGGTATCCCGCTATGGCCTGATCGCCTTTGCATCGTCGCTGGACCAGATCGGCCCTTTCACGAAAGACGTGGAGGACTGCGCCATTCTGATGAACGTCATCGCCGGCTATGATCCCCGGGAATCCACATCGGTGCCCGAGGATGTGCCCGATTACCGCGCCGGCCTCGGGAGGGGAATCGAGGGGTGGCGGGTCGGCATTCCGAAGGAATACTTCATTGACGGTATCGATCCGGAGGTGGAGGCGGCCGTCCGGGAGGCGATCCGCGTCGTCGAGAACGCCGGAGCGCACTGCGTGGAAGTGTCGCTGCCCCATACGGATTACTGCGTGGCCGTCTACTACATCATCGCCCCGGCAGAGGCGAGCTCCAACCTGGCCCGCTATGACGGCGTCAAGTACGGGTATCGGTCGGAAGGCAACCGCGACCTGCTGGACATGTACAGGAAAACGCGCTCGGCGGGTTTCGGCGAAGAGGTTAAAAGACGAATCATGATAGGTACTTATGCTCTTTCATCGGGATATTACGACGCCTATTACCGGAAGGCCTCCCAGGTCCGGGCCCTGATCAAGCGGGATTTCGACGAGGCCTTCAAGGGCTGCGACTGCATCCTCACCCCCACGTCGCCCACGGCGGCCTTTCGGGTCGGCGAGAAGACGGACGATCCCATCGGGATGTACCTCTCGGACATCTTCACCATATCGGCCAACCTGGCCGGGATCCCGGGCATATCCGTTCCCTGCGGCTACACCGGGGGCGGGCTGCCGATAGGCGTCCAGTTCCTGGCGGGTCATTTTCAGGAGGCGCGCCTGTTGCAGTTTGCTGCCGCCTATGAGCAACTGGCAAAGATCGAAAAAAGGAGGCCGACGCTCTGATGGAATACGAACCGGTCATCGGGCTGGAGGTCCATGCCCAGCTCCTGACGGATGCAAAGATCTTCTGCGGCTGTTCGACGAAATTCGGCGCGGCGCCCAACACCCACACCTGTCCGGTCTGCCTCGGGATGCCCGGGGTGCTTCCCGTCCTGAACAAAAAAGTCGTGGAATACATGATGAAAATGGCCCTGGCCACGCGCTGCAGGATCAACGGGGAATGCAGTTTTGCCAGGAAGAACTACTTCTACCCGGACCTGCCCAAGGGCTACCAGATCTCCCAGTACGCCTCGCCGCCGGCCGAGCACGGCTGGATCGAGCTGGAGACCGGCGGCACGAAGAAGCGGATCGGCATCACGCGGATCCACATGGAGGAGGACGCGGGAAAACTGATGCACGATGAACGCAGCCCCGTGAGCCATGTGGATCTGAACCGGACGGGCGTTCCCCTCATCGAGATCGTAAGCGAACCGGACATCCGGGGCGCGGAAGAGGCGGCTGCCTATCTGCGGCGTCTGCACGAGATTCTCGTCTATCTGGAGATCTGTGACGGGAACATGGAGGAGGGGAGCTTCCGCTGCGATGCGAACGTCTCGCTCCGCCCGCGCGGGACCGAGGCTTTCGGAACGCGAACCGAGCTCAAGAACATGAATTCTTTCAGGAATGTTCAGCGTGCCCTGGAATACGAGATCAAGCGCCAGGCCTATGTGCTCGATGCCGGGGGTGCCGTCGTCCAGGAGACCCGCCTGTGGGACGACACGGCGGGGACGACCCACTCCATGCGGGGCAAGGAGGAGGCGCACGATTACCGCTACTTCCCCGATCCCGACCTCGTGCCGGTGGTGATCGATGACGCCTGGATCGAGACCGTCCGGCAGGGACTTCCCGAACTCCCCCTGGAGAAGCGGGAACGCTTTGTCCGGGACTACGGCATATCGGGCTACGACGCGGGTGTCCTGACGGCCGGCCGCGCCCTGGCCGATTATTACGAGGAGGTCGTCCGGCTCTGCGACCAGCCGAAAATCGCCGCCAACTGGGTGATGGGCGATCTGTTGAGGTTTCTCAACGAGGACAAAAGAGGGATCCGCGACTGTCCGATTGCGCCCGCCTCGCTGGCGGAGATGATTCGTCTTATTCAGGACGGGACGATCAGCGGGAAGATGGCCAAGGAGGTCAGCGAGGCGATGTACCGGACCGGCAGGGGCCCGGCGGCCATCATCCAGGAAAAGGGCCTTGTCCAGATCACCGACGAGGAGGCTCTGGCGGGTATGATCGGAGAGATTATCGCGAAAAATCCGCTCCAGGTCGCCCAGTACCGGGCGGGGAAGGAGAAGGTCTTCGGTTTTTTCGTGGGTCAGGTCATGAAAGCGACCCAGGGAAAGGCGAACCCCAAGGTGATCAATGACCTGCTGAAGCGGATGCTGGCGGAAGGGCAATGAGAAGGGACAAGGCCATCCGCACCATCGACTGGAAAGACGGCGCCGTTGTGATGATCGATCAGCGGGCGCTGCCGCTCGTGGAGCGGTATGTGGCCTGCACCGACTATCGCCAGGTGATCTCGGCAATCAAGGATCTGACCGTTCGCGGCGCCCCGGCGATCGGCGTCGCTGCGTCAATGGGGATCGCGCTGGGTGTCCGGGGGATCGATGTCGATACGCCCGACGCCTTCCGTCGGGCTTTTGAAGAGATCTGCGGCCAATTTGCGGCGAGCCGCCCGACGGCCCGGAATCTCTTCTGGGCGATCGAGCGGATGAAGCGACGGTTCGAACAGGGTCTGCCCGTGGCTGCGGGAATGCCGGGGGAGATCCTGATCGGCGACGGCCCGGCCCGGTCATCGGAGGGCGGTGCCCGGGGCCGTGGCCATGAAGGGACATGGCCGTCGACGGGGGCAGCCGGTGATGGTCCTCCTTCTCCAGACGGATTTTCGATGAACGGCCCGAACCCCTGTCCGGATGCTGCGCCCCGGCGGGACGCCCCGCAAGGCCATGCGCCGGAGAAGGTCGGCCAGGACGATCGGTCGGACGACCCCTGGCGGGCGCTCCGGGATGCCCTTGCGGCCGAGGCCATCGCGATCGCCGAAGAGGACATCGCCGTCAACCTGCGGCTGGGCGCCAACGGCCGGGATCTGATCCCGGACGGCGCCCGGGTCCTCACCCACTGCAACGCCGGCGCGCTTGCCACGGCCGGTTTCGGAACGGCGCTGGGCGTCATCCGGGCGGCCCGTCAGCAGGGGAAAAGGGTCCATGTGTACGTGGACGAGACCCGGCCCGTTCTCCAGGGGTCGAGGCTGACGGCATGGGAACTCATGCGCGAGCAGATCCCCTGCACGCTCATCACGGACGGCATGGCGGGCTTTCTCATGCAGCGCGGAGCGATCGATCTGGTCATCGTGGGAGCGGACCGGATCGCCGCCAACGGTGATACGGCGAACAAAATCGGGACCTACGCCCTGGCGGTCCTCGCCCGGGCCCATGGGATCCCCCTTTACGTGGCCGCCCCGCGCTCCACGATCGATCCGTCTCTGACCCACGGCGGCAGCATCGTGATCGAGGAGCGAAATCCCGAAGAGGTGACCGGGTTCGGAGGGGTCCGTACGGCCCCCGAAGGGGTCGCGGTCTGGAATCCCGCCTTCGACATGACACCGCACGCCCTGGTCGCGGCCATTATCACCGAGACGGGCGTCCTACGGCCGCCCTACGGGGAGACCATCGCCCAAATCTTTGTATCTGCTCGGGATTGACAGGATGGAGCTGGCGGTTCACGGGGAAGACAAGGGGTCCTTGTCCGTGCCGAATTGGCACGATGCGTTCGAATAACGCACAGGTACACCCCTCTACCGCTTTTGTGCCTCCCCCTCGAAGGCCGGAAGGTGGGTTCGTGCGTTATAAGCACGACCTGACGCGCTCTTTTCGTCCGCCCCTGTTCCGGCGTACACTGTCTTTCCCGGCGGGTGTTCCCCGGTATCAGGTCTGCTCATATAAAAAAATCCTTTATGATCAGGCATTTTTCTGTTGCAGCTCCTGTCCCCGGGGGCGCCCTGATCTGCCAGGAAAACGGGTTGCCTATCTGGCATTGTTATTGCGTTGCATTACTCGGCGAATACCCCCTGCTGTTTGCGGGGATGAAAAGAAAGAAGGAAGAGGCGATGAAGCGATTAAGGAAGTTCGTGATGGTTCTCTGTGTCGTGGTTGCGGCCGGTGTCATGCCCGCTGCTGTCTGGGGGGAGGAATATCGGATCGCCTTTTTACAGACCAACGGCGACGACGTGCAGACTTACCAGCACCTTGCGGAACACATGACAAGAACAGGGGTATCTGTCAAGCTCGTGGAAGTTTCGACATACGGCGAGCTGAAAAGAAAGCTGT
>JBFMBA010000169.1:0-3344 GCA_040755475.1 Thermodesulfobacteriota bacterium | reverse complement strand
GGTGGAGCGAATTTCTGGAAACCTGCGTGTCGGCCACGGGCTCCATCCAGTCCCTGGCCCAGATGTGCGCCACGGATGACTATTTCGGCCTCCCCCCCTTTCCCAACCATTTCTCCCCCTGGGAGGTGGCCGCGTCCAACGCGAAAATGGACGGATGGTATACCTTCGTCGACAGCATGCCCCTGTGCCGGTTCATCACCATCAGCCCCCCGCTGACCATGGATTGCCTCAACGCGATCACCGGGGGCGGTCTGACCGTGGCCGATTCCATGGTCATCGGACGCAGGATGATCAACCAGCTGCGGGTGTTCAACTACCGGCACGGCCTGGACACGGCGCTCGAAGCCCCCTCCCCCCGGTACGGCGCCACTCCCGTCGACGGCCCCGCCAAGGGAAAGTCCGTCATGACGCATTTTCAGTGGATGAAAAGCTTCTACTTTCAGGTGGCGGGCTGGGACCCGGCGACGGGCAGGCCGCTTCCGCACACCCTCAGAGAGCTGGGCCTGGAGAGGCTGATCCCCGACCTGGACACTGGCACATGAGCCGATCAGGCGGATTCGCAGGCACCGTGGAGGCGCGACATGAAGATCCATGAATATCAGGCCAAGACGCTGCTGCGGCAGTACGGGATCCCCGTGCCGCAGGGCGACGTGGCCTTCGCCCCGGAGGAGGCACACAGCATCGCCGCGCAACTCGGGGGACCGGTCACCGTCAAGGCGCAGATCCATGCCGGCGGCAGGGGCAAGGGGGGCGGCATCAAAACCGCTTCGACACCCGATGCGGCATACAAAGTCGCCCGGTCGATCCTCGGGATGCAGCTGGTAACCCACCAGACGGGCCCTGAGGGGAGGAAGGTGCGCAAGGTCCTGGTGGAGGAAGCCTTCGACATCCGGCGCGAGCTCTACCTGAGCCTGGTGGTCGACCGGTCGCGGGGGAGGGAGTGCGTCGTCTTCATGGCCTCCGAGGCGGGCGGCATGGATATCGAGCAGACAGCGGCACGGAGCCCCGAAAAAATCGTCCGCTGCGCCGTCCATCCCGCGGTCGGGTTCAGCCCCTTCCAGGCGCGCAAGCTCTCCCTGAGCCTCGCCCTCGATGCGCAGCAGGGACGTCAGTTCACCGAGATCACCCGGAACCTGTACCGGCTGTTTCTCGAAAAGGACTGCTCGCTTCTGGAGATCAACCCGCTGGCGATCACGGCACAGGATCGACTCCTTGCACTCGATGCGAAGGTCAATTTCGACGATGACGGCCTCTACCGCCATCGCGAGATCCGGGACCTGCGCGACGTGGATGAAGAAGACCCCCTGGAGATCGCCGCGCGGAGCACCTCCGTGAACTACATCAAGCTGGACGGAAACGTGGGCTGCATGGTCAACGGGGCGGGACTGGCGATGACGACGATGGACCTGATCAAGATGGCGGGCGGCGAACCGGCCAACTTCCTCGATGTGGGCGGCAGCGCCTCGCCGGAGCAGATCGAAAAGGCCTTTCGCATCCTGACGGCCGATCCCGCCGTGAAGTGCATCCTCATCAATGTCTTCGGCGGGGTGCTGCGGTGCGACCGCGTCTCCGCGGGGCTGATCCAGGCGGCGTCAAAGATCGACATGAAGATACCGATGGTGGTGCGCCTGCAGGGAACGAACGTGGAGGAGGGGCGGCAGATGCTGCAGGAATCGGAGATCCGGTTCACCGTGGCGGAGGGGCTGTACGAGGCGGCCCAGAAGGCCGTGTCACTGATCAAATAAAGGATAGTTTCCTATGGCCATACTGCTGGACCACACATCGCGCATCGCCATTCAGGGGATCACCGGCTCGGAGGGAAGCTTCCACACGCGGGAGTCGGTGAAGCTGGGAACGCAGGTCGTGGCGGGCATCACGCCCGGCAAGGGCGGAACGGAGCTGGACGGCATTCCCGTCTATGACCGCGTCATCGATGCCGTCGAAGGCAGGGGCGCCAACGTCACGGGCATCTTTATCCCGGCGGCCTTCGCCCCGGATGCGATCTTCGAGGCGATCGAGGCGGGGATCGGATTGATCGTCTGTCTGGCCGAAGGACTTCCCGTCCTGGAGATGATCAAGGTCAAACAGGCGCTCAAAGGCTCGGGCTCGCGGATGATCGGCCCCAACTGCCCGGGCGTCACGACCCCCGGTGTGGGGAAGGTCGGCTTCATGCCCAACTTCATCCACCGGCAGGGGAATGTGGGGGTCGTGTCGCGCAGCGGAACCCTCACCTACGAGATGATCTGGCAATTGACGGGCCTCGGGATCGGCCAGTCCACTTCCGTCGGGATCGGTGGAGACCCGATCATCGGGTCCGGCTTCATCGACATTCTGGAACTGTTCGAGAAGGACCCGCAAACCGAGGTGATCGTCATGATCGGGGAGATCGGGGGAACCGCCGAAGAGGAGGCCGCGGAGTTCATCCGGAGCGAAGTGACCAAACCGGTGGTTTCCTTCATCGCCGGGCAGAGCGCTCCCCCGGGGCGGAGAATGGGGCACGCCGGGGCGATCATCTCGGGCGGAAAGGGAACCGCCGAGGAGAAGTACAGGGCCCTGGAGCGGGCCGGCGTCATCGTCGAAAAAAACCCCGCCGAGATCGGCCGGCGGGTTCAGGAGATCTTGAAGGCAGTCTGATGCACTATCCCGAGAGGCTTAAGAGGTTTCTGCTGGGCGGTTCGAGCGCCTTTGTGGTGAATGCCGCACTGATGATCTTTTTTGTGGAGGCGCTTCGATTCGACAGTCCATTGCTGAAAAACATCGCAAACGTCATGGCGATGGAGATCAGCATCTTTTATCATTTTCTCATCAGCCGGATGTGGACATGGCAGGACGCACCCAAAAAACACCGGGAGAGGCTCGCCGTCCAGTTCATGGCTTTCAACTTTGCCGCACTGGCCGGCGTCCTGATACGAATTGCATCCTTTGCGCTCATGGAAAACTGGCGGATCCATTACATGGTCAACATGACCGTCGGCGTCGGAATGGCCGCGCTGTTCGATTTTATTCTTTACGACCGGTTGATATTCAGGCGGATAGCACAGGGGAAACCGAAATTCTGACGTCTTCAAGGCGTGTCCGGCCCCCTTTTCTCCTCGCCCGTTTTTCCGCTTCCGGCCCCGACCGGGCAGGAGGGGCCCGCTCAGCCGACCCCTCCCCGCTTCAGGTGGCGCCACACCAGCACCACGTACAGCAGAAACACCGCGATCAAAAATGCGCCCACCCAGGACATGTCACGCCTCTCCAATTATGGCCCACACCGAACGATCATAGACCATCAGGGCGGATTTATCAACAGCCTCCCCCGCCGCTTCCCTCCTGTTTTCGACCGAGGTCCCCGGAAGAAG
>JBFMBA010000168.1:0-2204 GCA_040755475.1 Thermodesulfobacteriota bacterium | reverse complement strand
GCGCTCGACCTTCCCCCTGCCCTTTGCGCCGCCGCCATCGATGCCGGCGGCCCGGGCGAGGGCGGCGAAGTCCGCACGGGGAGGCAGGGGTTGCGACCCGACCATCTCGTAGGTACGGTTCTCCATGAGCAGAACCAGGAGGTTGCCCGGGGCGTAGCGACCCATCGTGACCAGTGAGCCGAGGCACATGAGGAGCCCGCCGTCGCCCTTCAGGACGATTGTCTTTCGTTCGGGGCGTGCCAGTGCGAGGCCCAGGCCGAAATCCCCGGCGTGACCCATCCCGAAGGCGAGAAAGTCGAAGTCGAGCGCGTGCCGGGAAACGAGCGGCCACTGGAGCGTGGTGGTCATGGTCATCACAACGATCTCATCGGTCCGCCGTGCGGCAAGGGCGCGAAGCAGTTCCATTCTCTCGATCATCGTTGCGTCCCTTTCATGGCCGGAAGGCATGGCCCGTGACGACCGCGGCGGGGAAGGACGTTTCGGCCGCGGTCCGGTCCATGCGCTCCAGCATTGGAAGATCCTCGTCCCCCATCAGGTGCCAGTGGGGGATCCCCCAGGCGCGCAGAAGGGGTTCGGTGTAGGTGTACGCCGAGTCGATCGGCTTGCGCCCCGCCATGGCGCCCATGTAGCCGCGCCAGCCCACCATGAGGCGCAGCGGCACCTTGGGGCCCAGCCCGCAGCCGCGCAGCGCATCCCCGGCTTCCATCAGGCCGGTCGTCTGGATGACGATCAGGGGTTTGCATCCACCGGTCCAGAGGCCCGCGGCAATGGCGATCGATTCCCCCTCCCGGCAGGGGGTGATCAGGTGGATATCCGGGTCGTTCCCGATGGCATCGTACAGAAGGCGGCTCTCGCTGTCGGGGATGATCAGGGCATGGGTGAAGCCGAGGGCTTTGATGACGGCCAACGTCCTGGCGGCGCCCGCGCCGTGCTCACCCGGCGGGGCCTGTTTGAGCGGGGTTGCGATTTCCTCTGATTTCCTCACTGTCTTCTCCTCCAACGGCCGATGACGTCGATCGGTCAAAGGCCTTCGCGGCGACGGATCGCGGTCCGATGCACGGTTCGGGGAAAGCTCTACCCGTTCCGCTTCCGCCAGTCAAGCCATCATGGCACGGTTCAGTCCCCATCGGAGCGGAAATCGGAAAAACCGCCCAGGAGCTGCTGTTCATCGACCGCATGTTCCCGTTTCGTCCAGTCCACGAGAACGATTTTCCGGTCTTTCGAGGGTTTGACGCCGTTCAACCGGTCCCGCAGCCAGTCGGCGGACATGCTGATGACCTCGTCATAGAACCGCGAGACGCCGTGATACTGGTTTTCGTATATCCGCAGCTCCTTGACCGGCGATCCGAGGGCGTCGAAGTAACGGTAGACTTCCCGGGTGTGGGTCAGGTGGTCGAACTCCCCGTGGAACAGGATGTGGGGACAGGTGATCCCCGCTTCCCGACCTTCCAGGGTCATCTTGGCGGCCAGTTGATCGAAGGCTTCATCACTGAGGTTCCCGGCCATCCACATGAAGCGCAGCCGGAAATTGGGCGAGGTTTCGTTGAAGATGTGGTCCTTCGCGTGTTCATTGCTCATGTGGCTGGAGATGGCCTTCACCCGCGGATCGTTGAGCGCGATCAGCGGTCCCCAGAAGGTGCCGAAACTGGTGCCGTGGATGCCAATCTTCTCCGCGTCCACCTCGGGGCGGCCCACGAGGTAATCGATCGCCGCCTTGCCGGCTCGGCCGTAGTTTTCATCGTCCACCCAGATCTCGCGCATCAGGCTTTCGCCCTGGCCGGGGCCGTCGATCGCCAGCGAATTCATTCCCCTGCGGACATACGGGTTGTTCAGGTGGTTGATCGCGTTTTCCTTGTGCAGGTCCATCCCCGGGACGCAGAGGACCGTGGGCGCCTTCTGTCTCGAGGGTGTCAGGGTGAGGATCCCCGGGATCGATTTCCCCTCGAAAGGGATCTCCACCCGCTCCATGGGGTAGGGGCCGTACTGGATCACCTTGTCGAAGCCGCTTTGGATCTTGTCGGTCAGCCAGATGAGTTCGGCATCTTCCGAGTCGAATATCCCCCATGCGGCGTTGACGTAAAAAAGGACGGCCCGAAAGTAATAATCCGCCGCCGTCTCCCGGTGGCCCAGCGCCTCTTCTCTCCGGGCGAGCTTCTCCAGTCGCCTGGCCATCCGGATGTTCTCCTTGGGAACCTCATCGACAC
>JBFMBA010000167.1:0-8248 GCA_040755475.1 Thermodesulfobacteriota bacterium | reverse complement strand
TGCCTATCCATCCGTACATGTCATTTCACCTCCTCAAAAGTTCGCTTGAATTCCACGGCGACGGCCTTTTGACGCGATCGGACCGCATCGGTCTCGTCCAGGTATTCCAGAGCGGAGGTGGGACAGAAGGCCACACACTCCGGCGAGCCGTTGCACAGATCGCATTTGACGATCCGCTGTTTCTGGGTTTCGTAAACCACCGCCCCGAATGGGCAGGCCAGGGTGCACATCCGGCAGCCGATGCATTTCGCCTCCTCCCAGGCCACCCGGTTTCCGGCTGGGTCGTCGTGCATCGCCGCCGTAGGGCAGACCGAGACGCAGGGGGCGTCGTCACACTGCTGGCAGACGGTCGGCATGGAAAACCCTTCGATCTCCCAGTTGAACACGTGGATTCGCGAGGTATGGGGCCTGAATTCGCCGTCATGATAAAAGGAGCATGACAGCACACAGTTCTGACAGCCGGTGCAACGATCGGGATAAATCATCAACATTTTAGCCATGGTTCTTCTCCTTTTATTGATCAAAGGTTGATAACCGTTTTTCGAAAAACCGCCAAAGCGTGACGAAACCACCCCCTTTACTGAATGCGCCATGCGATGGGATATGGGAAAAATGATGAAGGATTCGGTGCGAGTGTGCGTCGAACACCGCACCTTGTCAAGATTTTTTTTGTAGCCTGCTCCCGAAATCCCAAACCCGTCTATTTTTTCGTTTTTTACAATCCTTCCACAACACCGGAACGGTTTATGAGGGGTCGTTTTTCGCGGCAAAGGAAAAGGTTGCGTTATGATGGAATACGGATGTATTTAACTTGACCGACCGAACGAAGGAGATATCTTCGGCAGTGGTGTCGAACCGGTCAGTCACCAAGGGAATCCGTATATGAAGGTTACATTCAGGGCATTCGCCACATTGAGGGAAATCATCGGAGAGGGAGAAAAAACGCTTATCCTGCCCCAGGGGGAAAAGATCAGCGGCCTGCTGGACAACCTTTGCAAAACCTACCCCGGGCTGCGGGAGCACCTATTCGACCGGACGGGACAGATCAAACCCTATTTCATCATACTCAAGAACGGCCGAAACGTGATGTCCCTGCAGCAGCTCGACACGGTCATCGACGAAAACGACGTGATCGCCGCCTTCCCGCCCGTTGCCGGCGGATAACGGTCCCGGCGATCTGTTGCATCGATTCGACAAATGGGATACGGTTCCCTACGGAGTGGGTGCCATCAGGGGGGCAGGTGCGCGAGAAGAGATGATCCCGATGAAACAGGCGTTTCGCATCAACCGCGGTCTCGGCGCCGGCCAGTATCGGCTGGCGGACATTTTTCCCGATATCGGCACCTATGCCGTCCTCTCATCCATCTTTGCCGATGCCGATGAGCGCGACAGGGTCATTGTGCGTACCCGGGTGTTTCTCGTGGATACCCTCAAAGAGATCTTCGTGAGCAACGACGACGGGTCGATCACCATCGGCCTGGCTCACCTGCGCAACACCTCGGACGAGTTCCTCTATCTGGACATCATCCATGAGCTGTGCCACGTCAAGCAGCACTTCGAGGGGCGCAACCTGTACGACAGGAGCAAGGCCTACGTGGACCGGGAAACGGAGATCGAAGCCTACGAGCTGACCCTCAGGGAGGCCCGCCGTATGCAGATGAACGAAGAGACGATCTCCAATTATCTCCTTGTGTCCTGGATCACCCCGGAAGAACACAGGCGGCTCGCCGCCAGGCTGAAGGTGGCCGGATTCCCGCCGGAAGGCGACTGACCCAGGGTGCATCCCCCCTGCGGGGGCGTTTCAGTATGAAGCCATCGGTGCGCCGACAGCCAATCCCACCCCCTTGCATGCAGGGAGCCCCATGCGGTAGACACTGCGGTTGCCGTTGACACCCCCCCGGGGGCGGGGAGCTGCGGCACGAATGGGCGCACCGGCGCTGCCCCGCGGAGGACCGGCAATGCACGCACCGGCCGGGCGTCGGCATGCGACAACGCCCCTCACAGGATGAGCAGGGCCGTCATGTCCATGACATTGGTCCCGGTGGGGCCCGTCATGATCAGATCCCCGGTCTGCTTCAGGAAGTGATAGGAGTCGTTCCGGGCGAGAAAATCGTCGATCCGCAGCCCCAGTTTCTGCGCCTTCCGCCAGCTCGTGTGGTCGACCAGCGCCCCGGCCGCGTCCGAGCGGCCGTCGATCCCGTCCGTCCCGGCGCTCAGAAAGAGGAGGCGCTGGTTGCCCTGGAACTCGCGAAGCGCGGCAAGAGCCATCTCCTGATTCCGGCCGCCCATCCCGTCCCCCCGCAGGGTCACCGTGGTTTCCCCTCCGAAAAGCAGGCAGACCGGCGGGGCGAAGGGGTCCCCCGTCGAGGCGACCTCTTCGCCGATGGCCAGGATCGCCTTTGCCACCTCCCGCGCCTCGCCCCGGAGACGGGAACTCATGATCCGGGTGGGAATCCCCAGCGCCGCCATCTTCTCCCTGGCTCTCCGGAGAATTTTCAGGTTGCTCCCGATGAGGAAATGGTCGATCAGAGGGCTGGGCGCCTTCGGCGTCTCCTCTATCTGACCGGCGAGCCCCTTGCGGACCGTGTGGCGGATGCTCTCCGGCGCCGACTCCCAGAGGCCGTACTTCTTCATGATGGTCTTGGTGTCCGCGAAGCTGGACCGATCGAAGAACATGGGGGCGGATCCGATCGCCTCCAGGTCGTCGCCGATGACGTCGGAGACCACCAGCACGATCCCCCGCGCCCGGCAGAGTTTGCCCAGCCTGCCCCCTTTGACGAGCGACAGGTGCTTTCGCACCACGTTGAGATCCTCGATCGGAACGCCGTTCGCCAGAAGGCCTTTCACCAGCGACTGCATCTCGGCCAGCGTGATCGGCGGCGCCGGTTTTTCAAGCAGCGCCGAGCTTCCCCCGGAGAGGAGATAAATGAAAAAATCGTCCGGAGAAAGGGCCGCGAGCCTCTCCATCAGAATCTCCGCCGCCCGGATGCTCTTCTCCGTCAGGACAGGGTGCGAGCTTTCGAAGACGTCGATCCCTTCGATCGCGGCGTGGTAGTTGGATACGACGAGGCCCCCCGTCACGCGCTCGCCCAGGACGGACTTGAGGGCCTTGGCCGTCTCGATCGACGCCTTTCCGCTCCCGAAGACATGGACCCCGCGGCGATCACCGAGGGGATAGGTTTTCCCCTCGATCGTCAGGGCGCCCGCCTCGTATTTCAGCGTTTCCCTTACCAGGTTTCCCGGCAGCACCGATTCGAGTGCTTCCGTGAATACGCTCTGCAGCTTTTCCCTGTTGGTCATCTCTGCCCCCTTGACAGGTCATGAAAAGAGGAGCTCCCGCTTACGATAGCCCCTAGACGGGTTTTTCCGAAGGGGTCAGATCTCCCTTTCGGATCTTCTCAAGCAGCATCTCCGCCCTGCGGGGATTGAAAGCGCCGCACTCGCAGCACTTGGCCATGATCCGCGCCGCTTTTTTCGGGGTCAGACGCCTGAGTTTCACATATTCAACCATTTTTCGTATGAAATTGAAAGAGATCATGCCATGGCCGCACAGGGTGTTGATCTCCAGAATCTCCCGCTCGGGCAGGCGCTCCCTGGCGCCCCAAAAGCCCAGCGAATGCTCGGCGCTGTGGCGGGTGATGCCCGTCCCGTGACAGCACTGCCGAACCTCATCCAGAAGGCCGCTGATGTTGATGGATATCCCCAGATCGGCCCGGATCAGCTCCTCGATGACCTGGCGCACCGTATCGAGGTCGGTGAACACCGCGGCAGCTCCGGCGCCTTCACTGAGGCTCGCGATGAATTTCTCAACCTCGACGCCGTCCTGGTGGATGTTCCCCTGCTTCACGTTGCCCATATTGACCGGGTGATATTTTGCGCAGATGCGCATGAAGGCCTGAAGTTTCGGCCCCGATCCCTCGCGGTTGATCCCCGGGGCGGCCGTCATGAACACCACGAAATCCTCTTTGAGGCTTTGCTCTTTCCCTTGTCGGTGCAGGGTATTGGTCATGATTCCGTCTCCTTGAACAGAGGTCGGCCCAGGCCCAGGTTGGTTTTCCCGTTTCGGGACGGCGCATAACCGGAGCTTCTGACCCATTCCTCATGGGGGATGGATCCATCGGCAAGGCATCGGGAGGCGACGCCCACGGCAATCACCGTATCCACCTCTTTCTGAACTTTCTCCAGCGCCCGCAGAAAGTCCGGAATGCTGTCCAGCCGGATCTTCATTTCGATGATGGCGGAGAGGACCTTTTCGCCCAGAACCTCGTTTTTGATCTTTCCCGTCCGGGGATCCTCCATCAACTGGGTCACGGGGTTTTTCTTCTCGAACTCCGGCGAGAGCCGGGCGAGCGCCATGGCCACCTTCTCGATATCCCAGAAAAACACCCCGATTCCCGGCCGCCCCATTTCCACCACCAGACCCGCTTCTCCACCGCGGAGCCGGCCGGTGACGTCGTTGCTTTTGATCTCCTCGGTGCCCCTGCCGTAGATGCCCGTTCCCGGATGGACGATGGTCGGATCGCTGAACATCCCCCGGAGGCTCCGCGGCCACTCCAGCACCGGGGGGGTCAGGGCGCCGGTAGGACAGACGTCTACATCGGCCAGATAGCCCAGGCGGAACAGGGACAGGGCCCGGCGGATCGCGCTGACCATCCAGGGCCAGTACCCTTCGCTGGTGAGAAACCGGTAGCAAACCGAACATTCCACGCACTGGTCCTGATTGACGATGGATTTCCCGTCCTCGTCAAGGCTGATCGCCCCCATGGTGCAGACGGCATGGCAATTTCCGCACCCGACGCATTTATTCTTATCGATTTCCATTGAACCCTTTCATGAACGCTGCTTAGACGCTGCTCTACGGGATATGAACCGATCGCTTACCGTTTGCCGGCAGGCGGAGAATAGGGAATGCGGCCCGCTATGTCAAGGAGTTTCGCCGGGGTGGAAAGCCCCCCTGTTCGCCGCGTATCTGCGGCGCATCGAGCGCAGAGCGTAAGGCATCGAACTGTCGATGACCGGTGAAAGAGAATCCTCGCATGCGGCATCTCCCCCTTGACGCTTCGGGCGGCGCCATGTATGATCTGCTATAACCATTTAGAACCACAGCCCGACCGTAAGAACCCCGAGGGGGGTTTCGAACGAGCCAGCCGTTTCCACAACAGGAGTCAGCCATGGATTACATCAAGATCCGATTCGTGGACAATTCGGAAAGCGCCGATTCCGAATTCCGCAGAACCGTCGAAGAGATGCTCCGCGCGGCCAATCCGCGCTTTACCCTTTCGCGACACCGGTGGCGCCCCCAGATCGACATCTATGAAACCGACGAAGCGGTGATCATCCAGGCCGAAATCGCCGGCGTTCGCCAGGAGGAGATCCTCCTGGAGATCTCGCCCGGCGCAGTGAAAATTTCCGGCACGCGGGAGGGGGGCGCGCGGGAGCAGGCCGCCCGATACCGGCTGGCCGAGATCCCCTGCGGCTATTTCGAACGCACCCTGTCGCTCCCGGCCCTGATCAACACGGAAACGGCCGAGGCGGTCTACCGGAACGGCCTGCTGGAGATCCGTCTCGCCAAGCGTCCCCCCGATCGGCTTCATAACATCATCATTCAGCACGGCTGACCCAACCGCCGCTATCCGTGGAGGATTCAATGCCAGAAAAGCCGCCCGAAGAACTGAAAATCGCCCAGATCCCGCAAATTCTGCCCGTGCTCCCGCTTACCGACGCCTTCGCTTTCCCCAAGATGCTGTTCCCCCTGGAGATTGAGGGATCGTCTTCCATGACGCTCATCGACGAGGCGATGGCGGGCGACCGTCTGATCGGCCTGGCCATGCTGAAAGGCACCCCCACCTGCGACTGTTCACGTCAGATGGAGGATTACTACCGTATCGGGACAAGCGCCGTGATCCTCCGGATGGCAAAAACGGCCGACAACAAGGCCCAACTTCTGCTCCAGGGAATCGGCCGCTTCCGGATCGTTGAATTCCTGGAGGGGAAACCCTACCTCCAGGCCCGGGTGGAGAATCTGGAAGAGCAGGAAGTGAAAGACATCGAGGTCGAGGCGCTGATGGCGAACCTCATCAGCCTCTTCGAGCGGATCGTCAAGCTCTCCCCTTTCCTCCCCCAGGAATTCGGGACGATGGCCAAAACGATCACCGATCCCGGCGTCCTGGCCGACCTCATCGCCTCGGTGATCAACGCTCCGATCGAGGAGAAGCAGAAGATCATCGAGATTCTCGACATCAAAGAGCGCCTCCACACGGTGACCCGACTCGTCACCCACCAGGTGGAGATCCTCGAGCTGGGCAGCAAGATCCAGTCCCAGGTGAAGGACGACATGGACAAGTCCCAGCGGGAGTATTTCCTCCGCCAGCAGCTCGCCGCGATCCGCAAGGAGCTGGGAGAAACCGACGACGGGAAGGTCGAAATCGAGGAATACCGGGCGAAGATCGAGAAAAAAAACCTGCCGGAGGAGGCAAAAAAAGAGGCGGAACGAGAACTTTCCCGACTCGAGCGAATGCACCCCTCCTCGGCTGAATACACCGTCGCGGCGACCTACCTGGACTGGATGACCGCCCTGCCCTGGCATGAAACCACCGAGGACAACCTCGACATCAAGAAGGCGCGGCGGATCCTCGACGAAGACCACTTCGGCCTGGAGAAGGCCAAAAAACGGATCATCGAGTACCTGGCCGTCCGCAAGCTGAAGCCGGAAACGAAAGGGCCGATCCTCTGCTTCGCCGGTCCTCCGGGGACGGGAAAGACGTCGCTCGGCCACTCGATCGGCCGCGCCCTGGGAAGGAAGTTCATCCGCATCTCGCTGGGCGGCGTACGCGACGAGGCGGAAATCCGCGGCCACCGCCGCACCTATGTGGGGGCCCTGCCCGGCCGGATCATCCAGGGCATCCGCCGCGCCGAGTCCGGCAACCCCGTCTTCATGCTCGACGAGATCGACAAACTCGGCAGCGATTTCCGCGGCGATCCCTCGTCGGCGCTTCTGGAGGTCCTGGATCCCGAGCAGAACTTCTCCTTCGTGGACCACTACCTCGACGTGCCCTTCGACCTGTCGCGCGTCATGTTCATCACGACGGCGAACATGCTCGAGACGATCCCGCCGGCGCTGCGCGACCGCCTGGAGGTGATCGAGCTGGCCGGGTACACGGTGGATGAAAAGATCCGGATCGCCCAACGCTACCTGATTCCCCGGCAGACGGAGGGAAACGGTCTGAAGCCCGGCCAGATCCGCTTTACGAAAAGCGCCATCGGCCATGTGATTTCCGGCTATACGAGGGAGGCGGGCGTCCGCAACCTGGAGCGGGAGATCGCCACGATCTGCCGGGGCGTCGCCAGCCAGATCGCCGAGGGAATCGTCGAAAGGGCGACCATCACCATGCGGGACCTCCGCAGATTCCTCGGTCCCGTCAAGATCACCCAGGAGGCGGCGGCCCGCACCGCCAAGCCCGGGGTCGTCATGGGGCTCGCCTGGACACCCACGGGCGGTGATCTGCTCTTCATCGAGGCTACAGGGATGAAAGGCAAGGGCGGGCTCACCCTGACCGGCCAGTTGGGCGATGTGATGAAGGAATCGGCCACGGCCGCGCTCAGCTTCATCCGCGCCAACGCCGAGGAGCTTCGGATAGCGAAGGACTTCTTCGAAGGCGTGGATATCCATATCCACGTTCCGTCGGGGGCGATCCCCAAGGACGGCCCTTCGGCGGGGGTGACCATACTCACCGCGCTGGTATCGCTTCTGACGAACCGCACGACCAAAAGAAACCTCGCCATGACGGGCGAAATCACGCTCCGGGGGCTGGTCCTGCCGGTCGGCGGGATCAAGGACAAGGTCCTGGCGGCCCACCGCGCCGGCGTGAAGACGATCATCCTGCCGAAGTGGAACAAAAAAGACCTGGAGGATGTGCCCGCAAGGGTGCAAAAAGAGATCACTTTCCATTTTGTGGACGAGATGCTCGACGTGCTGCGGATCGCCCTGGAGAAGGCGCCGGGACCGTCGGCTTAACAACAAAGGCAAGGACTATGCGGAAAACACTACGGAAAGGGCTTATCTGGGCTTTCGCGGCGGTTTTGTTGCTCTCCTCAAGCGGTTGCGTCGTGACCGTTGACGGAACAACGGGCACCATCGAACTGATCAACAGCAGCGTGGTGACGATCGACGGGTTCTACCTGGCGTCCGTGGACCAGCGCTCCTTGGGGCCGAACATCCTGGCAGGCCCCCTGTTCCCGGGGCAAAATA
>JBFMBA010000166.1:0-4771 GCA_040755475.1 Thermodesulfobacteriota bacterium | reverse complement strand
CCTCCCGCGGGGGGAGGATCACCATCAAAACCGACTGCCGCACGCAGAAGGACCGGATTCGGATCATGGTGACGGACGAAGGCCAGGGCATCCCCGAGGATGTGCGACCCTACATCTTTGAGCCTTTATACTCCACGAAATCGAAAAGCACGGGGCTCGGCCTGTCCCTGGTTTACGGTATCGTGGAGCAGCACGACGGCGTCATTGAGGTCGAATCCAAGGTCAACGAGGGGACCACCTTCACGATCATCCTTCCCCGCCTGTCTCCAAAAAAGAAAATCGCAACAGGCTGATCGATCAGACCGTCTGCAACACCCCTGGTTGCCAGCGATGATCCCGGGGGTGGCCCGTGAAACCGGAAAAGGGCGGTCTGTGGGACCAGGTGAGGGGAAACAGGGTGGGCCGGCAGGGGGACGACGGATGTACTGATTGACATGTCAGGGCTGTCTGGCTATAGATAACAGGCTTGCTGATCGGGGATCTTGATGGGGAGCGGGGCATATGCGCGTACTTGTGGTGGATGATGAATTGGGCATTCGTGAGGGATGCCGGCGGGCCCTGACAGCTTCGGGGCAGGAGGTGGAGGTAGCTGAAAACGGGCCAGAAGGACTGTATAAGCTCCGTCAGGGGGCTTTTGATGTCCTGCTGGTGGATGCGATGATGCCCGGCATGAGCGGACTGGAGATGATGCAGGAGGTGCGTAAAATAGCCCCCGACGTCATCAGCATCGTCATCACGGGCTACGCGACCATTGAACTGGCCGTGCAGGCCATGCGCGAGGGGGCGCATGATTTCATTGCCAAGCCCTTTACCCACGAGCTGCTGCTGCATGTCATCAATCGGGAGATGGATCGGCAGAGGCTCCGCCGCGAGGCCCAGAGGACGGCGGAACTGGAGGAGAAGCTCTTAGGGCTGGCCAAGGTCAAAGCCGAGATGGACAAAATCGGCACCATGCAGAGCCGTTTCATGATGACCATGGTGCATACCCTCCGGGCCCCGGTGGCCGTTCTGCAAAACACCATACAGCTCATTCGAAAGGGATATGTCCCTCCGTCGGAGCAGGCTGGGTTTCTGCAGCAGGTGGATGAACGGGCAGGGGAGCTGCTCACCATCCTCGATGATCTGCTCCTTCTGTCCCGTCTCAAGGAGGGAACGGGCAATGTGAAGGCGGAGAGCGTTTCCCTGTCGGACGTGCTCGAAGGCGTCCTGGCCTCCTTCAGGAAGGAGATAGGGGAACAGAACCTTACGGTGAGCGTGGAGCGGCTCGATCGCCCCGCGATTTCGGGTGTCAGGGAGCACTTCCAGGCCCTCTGGACGCACCTGCTGGGCAACGCCATCCGTTACACCCGGCCAGGCGGGCGGATCACCCTTTCCCTGGAGGCACATCCGCTCGAAAAGAAAATCGTCGGAACGGTGACCGATACCGGCATAGGAATCCCACCTGTAGAGATATCAAGGGTTTTCGAGGAGTTCTATCGTACGAAAGAAGCCAGATCCCTGCAGGCAACGGGTACGGGACTGGGATTGTGCATCGTCCAGCAGATCGTCTGCCTGTACGGCGGTCAGATGGAAATCGACTCGACCCAGGGTCAGGGCAGTTCGTTTCGCTTTACCTTTCCCCAGACCTCGCCCTTGAACGGAGCCGCGTAATGGGCCGATGGACGGGCGTCATTCTTGGAGGCCGACTGCAGAAAGTGCTGATCGCCTCCTTCGCCCTGGTGGCGGGACTCACGATCGGCCTCTACACCCTGGTCATATCCCGGGTGATCAGTGAATATCTCAAGAAGGCGGAAGCCGATGTCGTAGCCCGGGACATGGATCTGGCAAAGGCCTTTTACCGGCTCAAGCTGGAGGAAATCGAGGCCATCAGCCACCGCCTGTCCCTGGACATGTGGGTGATCAAGGGGCTGTCTGCCGCCGCCCGGGGTGAATCCGACGCCATCAGGATCATCGACCAGCAGATTACCAATAAAATCTCCGTACTGGCTCTTGGCGGCACCCATTTCATCGCCATACTGGATGAGAAGGGGCGTACGGTGGTCGGCCGGGTCCTGAGCCAGGCGGGGGCGCTGTCGCCCCCGCTGTCGCAGGGCGAGTGGAAACCGCTGCGCATCGTACGGGAGGTTCTGGAGGCGGGGAAACCGCAGGCCGCTACGGAGGTGATATCGAAGGAACTTCTGGCCCAGGTCGGTCTCGATCGTCAGGCGTTCATTCCCCTGATCGAGACCCCCCTTGCCGCACCGGAAGCCTTTGATCCGCGCGAAGGGACAGCCGGTCTCGCCCTGACCGGGGTGTATCCCCTGCGCAGCGCGGATCAACGGATCATCGGGGCGGTTCTGTCGGTGTATCTGTTCAACAACGATTTCACACTGGTGGACCGCATCAAGGAGGTGGCGAGGATCGACACGGTGACCATCTTTTTCGGTGACCTGCGGGTGGCCACCAACGTGATGTCCGAGCAGGGAAAACGGGCAGTGGGCACCCGGATATCACAGGCGGTCGGCAGAGTCGTTCTCACTGAAGGCCGCGATTATATTGGGCGCGCGTACGTGGTAAACGAATGGTTTATCACCCGCTACACCCCCCTGTGGGACAGCCGGGGGCAGGTGGTGGGCAGTCTTTACGTGGGTGCCCGGGAATCGGCGTTCCTGAACCTGGTTCATGATTTCAATAACCAGGTCGGTTTCATTGCGGTCATCTGTGTGCTGCTGGCGGGGGTGATCGCGGTGCCGATCGCCCGGTTGTTCATCAAGCCGATTGACACCCTGGTGGAGTCCAACCGCCGCCTCTCCCAGGGGGATATGGACGTTCGGGTGAAGGTGTCCGGAAAGGGGGAAATGGCGGCGCTGGGCCACTCCTTCAACACCATGGTGGAAACACTCGACAGAATCCAGAATGAACTGCTCCACAAGGAAAAACTGGCCTCCATGGGCCAGCTGGCCGCCGGGGTCGCCCATGAGATCAACAACCCCCTGGGCACGATCATGCTGTACGCGGAGATCCTCTATCAGGAAGCAGAGGAAGACGCTGCCAAACGGGAGGATCTCAGGATGATCATCGACGCGACCCACCGATGCAAGCGGATTGTCGCCGATCTGTTGAATTTTGCCCGTGAGCAGAAGCTGCTCACCCAGGAGAGCGACCTGCACGATGTCCTGGAGCAGGCAATCAAAAGCGTCAGCAGTCAGCCCAGTTTTAAATGGGTACGGATTGTCCGATCTTTTGCTCCCGATCTGCCTTCCATCCAGTCGGACCCGGCCCAGTTGATACAGGTGTTTGTCAACCTGCTCAATAATGCCGCCGATGCCATGTCTCCCGAGGGGGGAACCATCACCCTCACCACGCTGCTGTACAGTGACCGGGCGGTGGAGATCCAGGTCACCGATACGGGTCGCGGCATCCCCAAGGAGAGCCTGGGAAAACTCTTCACCCCCTTCTACACGACCAAACCGCTGGGAACGGGGACGGGTCTGGGGTTGTCCATTGTTTACGGCATCGTCAAAATGCATCGCGGTCAGATACAAGTCTCCAGTGAAATGGGCAAAGGGACGACCTTTACCATCACCCTGCCCCTGATTCCGCCCAAGGCGGAATCCTCCCAGACGGAAACGGCGAACCCAGTCGATACACTGATTCGGTAAACGTATGATGCAAACCCGAGGAATGGTCCTGATCATCAGCCCGGATGCCGATCTCCGGGCGACCTGCCAACGGGCCCTGGATCCGGCCCGCTTTTCCGTTCAGACGACCGATGCCCTGCCGGAGCGGCTGTGCACCCCCACCGGAAACGATGTGGACATCGTCGTCATGGATGCCGCCCTGCTACCGGATCAGCCGGAAGAGGGGCGGCATGCGCATCCGGTGTTGAAAGATCCGGACAGGGCATGCATCCTGCTCGGCGGGCCCTCCACATGGGATCGGGCGCTGGCGTGGGCGCGGTCGGACCCGTACGATCTGGTTTCCCTTCCCATCGTTCCCGAGCTTTTTTCGCTCCGTGTGGACCGTGCAATGGAATGGCGCCTGAAAGCGGCGGAGCTCAGAAGACTTCAGATATTCGAGCAGGATGTCTCCCGCCTCTGGTCCGTCACCAAAGGCGAGCTGGAAACCTCGGCGCTTTTCGACGAGGATTTTCTGGCGCCGGCCGCCTTCCGGCTTACCGTCGCGCATGAGTTCCGTGCCCCGCTAGCGGCCCTGCAGAGTTTTCTGCTCATTCTTCTCAAGGGGTATGTGCCCCCCGACAAATGGAAAGAGATGATCCAGCATGCCTTGGATCGCTCGGAGGATCTGCTGGGCCTCGTTGATAACCTGATGAATCTGGCCACGGCAAGACAGGAGATGTCCTCGGAGAACCGCTCTGTCGTGACGCTCGGGGACGAACTGGAAAAAGTCCTGCCCTCCCTCCAGGCGCAGGCCGATGGAAAAGGTCTGTCGCTGACGGTGACCCTCCGCCACAATCCCCCGGTGGAGGTCCATCCCGATCACATGAGGCATCTGTGGACCAACCTTATCTCCAACGCGATCAAGTACACCCGGAACGGAGGCCGGGTCCAGGTCACGCTCGACCGGGAGGGGACGCACGCCATCGGGGAGATCCAGGACACCGGGATCGGCATCTCGGCGCAGGATCTGCCGCTGATCTTCAACGAATTTTTCCGGACCGGGGAGGCGAAAAAGATGGAACGACGGGGAACGGGCCTGGGCCTGCCTCTGGTCAAACGGATCGTGGAAGGGTACGGCGGCAAGGTGGACGTCAAGTCCACCCTCGGCGAGG
>JBFMBA010000165.1:0-2178 GCA_040755475.1 Thermodesulfobacteriota bacterium | reverse complement strand
GATCGCCCAGCCGGGTTACGGCGTCCACAATCACCGAGGCCGCGCCTTCGATACTCAGATGGTGGGTGTTGATCACGGCGTCATAGTGCAGCGGGTCGAGGATTTCCGCCCGGAAGTACCGCTTGACGAACTCGCGGCTGCCTCCGTCAAAACGGGCGATTTCGTTTTCGGCGTCCTCCTCGCCGAGTTTCAGCTTCTCCATCACGCGTTTCACGCGCACCGAAAGCGGCGCCACGATCAGCAGGTGAATGGCACCGGGTAAGTCCTTCAGGATGAACTGGCTTCCCCGTCCCAGAATGACGATCGACTGACTTCGGGAAAGCTCCATCACCACATATTTCAACCCCGACAGATAATCCGTATCGTCCAGCGGCAGTTCCCACAGGGGGGAGTAGATCCCGGCATAGATGTCATCACCCATACTGGCGGTCTTCGCCATCGCCTCGGCGATGCGCCCCAGGAGCGTGCTGGGCGGCATCTCTTTTTCCGCGACGCTCGCGTTCGGCCGCCTCAGCCGTTCGGCGACCCCGGCGATGATCTCCCGGTCCACGTAATCAATATTCAGCTTGCCCGCGATCAACTCCCCGATTTCGTTTGCCCCGCTGCCATATTGGCCTCGAATGGTTATTACCGGCATAGCGAATTCCTCCTTGGGTCGTGAGTGATGAACCGCGTCATACTATCACAGAGCGATGCGGCTTTCCAAATGATAAAGTGGCTTGCGGGCCGCCGATTTCAGATAGCCAAAGGCGGGAATCCTGTGATAGAAGACAGGATGTGTCCATGGCACCCACGGGGACGCGCCGAGCGTCGGATCGAAAAGATGAACCGCAACAGGGGAGAAGAGACGTGCGACCGGTATGCTTGATCATTCGTGACGGATGGGGATACAGCGACGTGGCGGAAGGCAACGCCGTGCTGGCGGCCCGGACACCCAACAACGACCGGTACAGGGCCCGGTATCCCTGGACACTGCTCGACTGCGCCGGCGAGCCCGTGGGGCTGCCGGAGGGGTACCAGGGCTCCTCCGAGGTCGGGCACCTCAACATGGGTGCCGGCAGAATCGTCATCCAGGAGCTCAAGCGCATCGACGATCAATTGCGTTCCGGCGAACTGTTCAAGGGCCGGACATGGACGCACATGGTCACCCAATGGAAGGAACACCGGAGCCGGCTGCACCTCCTGGGCCTGCTGCAGGATGAGGGGGTGCACGCCCATCAGGAGCATCTGTTCAAGATCATGCGGCAGGCCAGGGCGGAGTATCCCGACGGCCGGATCGTCGTCCACCCCTTCCTCGACGGCCGTGATACGCCGCCGCGAAGCTGTCTGGAATACCTGGCAAAACTGGACCGGGTGATGGAAACGGTGGGCGGGTGCGCCATCGGAACGGTCATGGGCAGGTATTACGGCATGGATCGCTCCCGGAACTGGCAACTGACCGACAGGGCCTACCGCTGCATCGTCGCCTGCGACGGCCGCAAAGCACCCGATGCCCAGAGCGCCGTGAAAAAGTCCTATGCGGAGGAGAAGACCCCCGACGGCGTCGAGATGTTCGACGAATACATCCCCCCCCACGTGATCGGGACCTATGACGGCGTCAGTCAGAACGATTGCGTCCTCCACACCAACTACCGGCAGGATCGCGCCATCCAGCTGTCCATGGCTTTTGTCGATCCGTCCTATCCCGGCAGCCTCGGGACGAAACCCGCCGTCACCTACGTGGGAATGACCCGGTACTGGGACGAGTTCACGGGATATCTGCTGGGCGCCATGGACGCCGGCGAAGGGATGAAAGACCTCCTGGGGGAGGTGATCTCGCGCGGCGGCCTGCGGCAGCTGCGCATCGCCGAAACGCAGAAGTTCCGCCACGTCACGAGCTTTTTCAACGGGAAGAAGACCACGCCTTTCAAAAACGAGGACCAGGTCGACGTTCCCAGCCGCTTTGATCCCGCCACCTTTGCCAGCCACCCGGAGATGGAGGCCTACCATGTGACCGACGAGCTGCTCAAACGCCTCGAGGACAACCCTTATCAATTCATCGCCGTGAACTATGCAAACGGCGACATGGTGGGGCACACGGGCGACATGGCCGCTGCCGTCCGGGCGATCGAGGTGGTGGACGAGTGCCAGGGGCGGGTGGTCGAGCGCCTCCTCGAACTGGACGCCCATATCCTCATC
>JBFMBA010000164.1:0-3131 GCA_040755475.1 Thermodesulfobacteriota bacterium | reverse complement strand
GGTCAACGAACAGTTTGTCCAGTCCCAGCTCCGACGCACCCAGGCCGAAGGCCAGCCCCATCATCTGTGTGAAATACACGACGGGCAGATCGAAGGTCTTGCCCGACTCCTGGCTGATCTGCGCCTGGCGGGCATCGAGGTTGATCTGACAGAGGGGACAGGCGACCACGATGGCGGCGGCTCCCACATCCCGGGCGTTTTGCAATATCTTTTCGATAAGTTCCAGGGCGATTGCAGGCCGTGAGATGCCCAGCGATCCGCCGCAGCAACGGGTTTTGTACGACCAATCGAGCGGGTCGGCGCCCAGCGCCCTGACGAGTGCATCCATGTCCGTCGGATATTCGTAATCCCGAACGCCGGTGATGTCCGGGGGACGGGTGATGATGCACCCGTAATAGCAGACCACCTTCAACCCCGTGAACGGACGGACCACACGATCTTTTACCTTTTTGAGACCGATCCGCCCGGTTACGGTCTGCAGGAGGTGATCGACCGTCAGCTCCGGCGACGGGATTTCTCCCAGGTCGGCCAGGAGCCTCTCACGGAGGCCCTCTTCCCCGCTCTCCCGCTGCGCCGTCCGCAGCCGGATGAAACAGGAGGGGCAGGGCGTGGTGATGTGGCTGAAGCCCGCCCTTTCCATCGCCAGTATGTTCCTCAGGGGAAGCGAAACGGATAGATAGTGGTCGGTGCAATGGGCCGGTGTGCTCCCGCAGCAGTTCCAGCCTTCGGGTTCCACAAGCGTCACACCCAGCGCCGAAAGCGCCGCGCGGGCGGACATGTCGTATTCGACCGCCGTGCCGTGGTGGCTGCAGCCGGGGTAGTAGGCGGGCCCTTCGCGCTTCTCAAGGGATGTGGCAGGCGCCTTGGCCCTTGCGAAGGCGGGGAGGAGTTTCAGTTTCCTTTTCCCGATCATCCTGAGCGCCAGCGGCAGATCCCTCTTGATCAGCTGCCTGTAGTCGAGGGTGCCCGCGGCCATCTGGCGCAGATAGAGCTCACCCATGAGCCCCGCCTCGTACATCTTTCCGAAGAGGCGGATCCCCCTCAGGGCGGCATGGTTGAAAATGACGGCCGAAGGCAGCGGGGAAGGCATCCCCTCCTCCTGCGCCATGATCTTCAGGACATCCATGACCCGCGTGATGTTGATCCCGTGCGGACACCGTACCGCGCAGGTCTCGCACATGGCGCACAGCCACAATGTCCGGGATTTGAGGACCGCGTCCTTCCGGCCTATCTGAAGGGCGCGCAGGAGTTCGTTGGGGAGGAGGTCAAAATGTTCGGCGACCGGGCAGCCGGAGGCGCATTTCGCGCACTGATAGCAGAGGAAGACGTTCTCTCCGCACTGCCTGCGGATCCGTTGGGCCAGATCGGAATTCAATGTCGTTTCCATCGGCATCTCCCGGACAATTGGGTTTCCGTGCCTGTAACGGACAGATCGACTTCCCGATACCCTGACGCGATTTTACTTTCGGCTCCTTTCTACACTATCATCTTAATGACCAGGAGTGCAACCGGCAGGCCTTATGATGCGTGCGGGCAGCTTCGTCAATCCGGCCGGGGCAGGAGACCGGCGGCCTTGACGATCTCCGGCACCTTCGCCTCCCACTCGATCGCCATGATATGAACCCCGCGCACCCCGGGAATCTCCTGCAGTTGCTGTATCTGCTCCACGCAGATCCGGATCCCCTCCTCGGCCTGCTTCTCCTTCGCTACCCCCTTCATCCGGTCGATCAGCCCGTCGGGCACATCCATCCCGGGCACGTTCTTCTTCATGTAACTGGCCATCCCCGCGCTCTTGAAGGGCGTCACCCCCGCCAGAACCGCGCACTTCTCGTGAAACCCCCGCTCGCACACCATCTCCATCCAGCGGCTGAACCGCTCCATGTTGTAGATGCACTGCGTCTGGATAAACTCGCACCCCGCCTTCATCTTCTTGCCCAGCCTCGCCGCCCGGATCTCGAAGGGGTCCGCGAAGGGGTTCTCAGCCGCACCCACAAACAACGCGGGCTTTCCCTTGATCTCCTCTCCCCCCAGAAACTTCCCCTCGTCCCGCATCCGGCACACCGTCTGGATCAACTGGATCGAATCGATGTCGTACACGTTCTTCCCCTGCGGATGATCCCCGAACTTCTGATGATCCCCCGACAGGCACAGCACATTGTGTATCCCCAGCGCCGCCGCTCCCAACAGATCGCTCTGCAGCGCGATCCGGTTCCGGTCACGGCATACCATCTGAAGCACCGGCTCCAGTCCCATCTCCTTCAAAATCACGCAGGCCGAAAGCGATGACATCCGGACCACCGACGTCTGGTTGTCCGTCACGTTCACCGCATCCACCACCCCCCGCAGAAGCTCACCCTTCCGGCGTACCACCTCCGGATCCGCTCCCCGCGGAGGGCCGCACTCCGACGTCACCACAAATCCCCCGCCCGCCAGTATCCTCTCTATCCGGGATTCCGTCTTCACAGCTTCAAGTCCTCCCTCACCCTCTTGCGAGGCCCCCCGTCACGACCGGTCCGCCAGTCCCGCGCAGGCAGGATCTCCTCGTACCGCTCCATCTGATCCGACTCCTTCAGCCGATCCACGATCAGATGCCAGGCGCAGTCCGTCTCCTTGTCGATCTCGCACTTCCCCTCCGACGAACCCCCGCAGGGACCATTCAATAGGCTCTTCGCGCACCGCGCTATCGGACACACGCCCCCCGTCATGTCCAGAATGCAGCTGCCGCATCCCTGGCACCGCTCGCTCCAAACCCCCTGCTCGAGCGTCACCCCCAAAAACGTCGTGTTCACCGCCGGCAAAACCGGCTTCGTCCGGTACGTCTCCGCCACATACTGCACACCCGCCCCGCAGGCCATCGACAGGATCACGTCGTAATCCCCAACCATCCCGCGAATCTGATCGATGTACTCGTAGTCGCACTGCCGCTCCAGCGTGTGCTCCCGTACCTCGAAATCCAACCCCTCCTTCTTCCAGTACAACCGAAGCTCCGATGCCAGAACCCCCACCTCGCGCTCCCCCCCAACGCCGCATACCGTCACGCACTCGTTGCAACCCAGCAGCAACACCCGCCGCCGCGTCCCGAGCTTCTCCACGATCTCCTTGAAATCCTTCCGATCGCCTACTATCATGTC
>JBFMBA010000163.1:0-2092 GCA_040755475.1 Thermodesulfobacteriota bacterium | reverse complement strand
GACGAGGCCCGCACCCCGCTCATCATTTCGGGGGCTTCCGACGAATCGACGGACAAATACGCCCGGGTCAACCAGGTGATACCGAATCTCAGGAAGGACAAGGATTACACCGTCGACGAGAAAAGCCGCACATCGATCCTCACGGAGGAAGGGGTGGCGCGGGTCGAAGGATACCTCAAGGTATCGAATCTCTACGAACCCCGAAACATAGACCTGCTTCACCATGTCAACCAGGCCCTGCGGGCCCACAGCCTCTTCAAGCGGGATGTGGACTACCTCGTCAAGGACGGGAAGGTGATCATCGTCGACGAATTCACCGGGCGGGTGATGCCGGGCAGGCGATACAGCGACGGGCTTCACCAGGCCCTCGAAGCCAAGGAACGGGTCAAGATCGAGTCCGAAAACCAGACCATGGCGTCGATCACCTTCCAGAATTACTTCCGGATGTACGGCAAGCTGGCGGGCATGACGGGAACGGCCGACACCGAGGCGGAGGAATTCGGGAAGATCTACAAACTCGAAGTGGTCGTCGTTCCGACCAACATGCCGATGATCCGCACGGACCATTCGGACGTGATCTACAAGACGGAAAGGGAGAAGTTCGCCGCCGTCATCGAGGAGATCAAGGAGCTGCACGAAGCGCGGCGGCCCGTGCTCGTGGGAACGATCTCCATCGAGAAATCGGAGCTTCTGAGCAAACACCTGACCCGGGCGGGAATCAGGCACCACGTGCTCAATGCAAAAAACCATGAAAGGGAGGCGGAGATCGTAGCCCAGGCGGGCCAGCCGGGGCAGGTGACCATCTCCACGAACATGGCCGGCCGCGGCACGGACATCAAGCTGGGCGACGGGGTTGCCGAGCTGGGGGGCCTCCATATCCTGGGCACGGAGCGGCACGAGAGCCGCCGCATCGACAACCAGCTCCGGGGCCGTTCGGGACGGCAGGGGGACATGGGATCGTCGCGGTTCTATCTCTCGCTTGATGACGACCTGCTCCGGATCTTCGGGGCCGAGCGGATCGCCTCGGTCATGGACCGGATCGGCATGGAAGAGGGGCAGCCGATCGAACACCGGCTCATATCCAGGGCGATCGAGAACGCCCAGAAGCGCGTCGAGGGGCAGAATTTCGATATCCGCAAGCACCTGCTGGAATATGACGATGTCATGAACCGCCAGCGCAAGGTGATCTACGAGCAGAGAAAAAAGGTCCTCAAGGGCGAAGACCTCTGGAAAGACGTGGAGGAGATGGTCGAGGAGATGGTCGAAGGGCTCGTTCCCGAGTACATGGACGAGAAAAGCCATCCCGAGCATTGGGATCTCAAGGGGCTCGAAGAAAGTGTATCCAGGCATTTCACACTGAAGCTCAATCTCTCGGGGGAGAACCACAACCCCACACCCGACACGATCCGGGAAAAGGTCATCGCGGATGTCATGGCGCATCTTCGGAACAAGGAGGCGGAATTCGGGAAGCCTCTGATGGAGTACCTGATGAAGGTGATCATGCTCCAATCCATCGACACGCAGTGGAAGGAAAACCTCCTTGCCATGGACCATCTCAAGGAGGGGATCGGCCTGCGCGGCTACGGTCAGAAAGATCCGGTCCGGGAGTATCAGAAGGAAGGGTACGACATGTTCATGGACATGATCACCCGCATCAAGGAAGACACCATCGAAAAACTCAGTATGGTCCAGATCCGCCGCGAGGAGGAAGTGGAAAGGATAGAGGAGAAGCAGCGCCAGAATTACATCCTTTCACGGGGGGAAGACACCCCCGCGCCTTCCACGGTCAGGCGCGAGTCCGCCAAGGTGGGCCGGAACGACCCCTGTCCCTGCGGTAGCGGAAAGAAATACAAGAAGTGCTGCGGCGGGTAGATTTTTTTGAGCCCGTGAAATCGCAAACCCTACGCGTGCTGGACCGGGAGCGCATCCCGCAAGCCCCGCCCTGTGGGCGGGGTTCAGAGGCGCATCGAAAAAAGAATACTTCCTTACCGGGAAGGCCCCGCCCTGTGGGCGGGGAGCTTCACATTTCTCGACCCTGCGCCTCCTCGCTTCGCTCAATGGAAAATCAGGGACAGCTCCCTAATTTCCGCAG
>JBFMBA010000162.1:0-6325 GCA_040755475.1 Thermodesulfobacteriota bacterium | reverse complement strand
AAGGGGCTGCCGTACCGTTGAAGGAGAAATGATGCCGGAACTGCCTGAAGTGGAAACCCTCTGCCGCCAGTTGCAGGAGATCCTTCCGGGAAGAAGGATCCTTTCCCTCCACATCCTTGATCCCCTCCTGGGAGAGTGCGATGGCCGGAGACTCACCGGCTGCTCGGTAGAGGCGGTTCACCGCCGGGGCAAGTCCCTCTGCATGGAAATCGGCAGAGGGGTGCGCTCCCCGGAGAGATCTGCAGAAGGAGACCTTACGGTCAAATCGTCCGTCCTGGAGATCCATCTGCGGATGACCGGCCGTCTGCTCTGGCGGGCCGTCGGGGAAACCCTGCCCCCGCATACGCGTCTGGTCATCACCTTTTCCACCGGGGTGCTGCTTCTGATCGATCCGCGGCGGTTTGCCACCTTCCGGGTGAGGCCCGACTCGGTGGTCCCGCCGCCCCTGCCGGATCCCCTGGAGGGGCTGCCGGTGCGCCTGCTTCGGCAGATTGGCGCAGCGCGCCGGCTTCCGGTGAAGTCCCTCCTGATGGATCAGCGGTTGATCGCCGGAATCGGGAATATATACGCCTGCGAGATCCTCCACCATGCGTGCGTCGATCCTCGGCGACCGTCCTGCAGTCTGTCGACGAAGGAATGGCGGAAGCTGGCGCAGGCTGCCGCGGTGATTCTTCCCCGGGCGGTGGCCTGCCGTGGAACGTCGATTTCCGACTGGCGGGACCTCTTTGGCGTGAGCGGCGGGAATCAGGCGCATCTGGAGGTCTATGCACGGGAAGGGCAGCCGTGCCGCCGCTGCGGCAGGATGGTGGAACGCATCAGAATGAGCGGCAGGGGAACCTGGTTCTGCCCCCTTTGCCAGAAGTGACGGCAGCCGAAAGTAGGGCAGGAACCGCCCCGTCCGCGCCACCTTGCAGTCCGGTTCGATGCGCCCCCACACCCGAGGAGGAAGGTGCATACCCGGCGGAGATTGTCATTTACAGAATCGCTGCGTTATGATAAGGCTGCTTCCGATATCCATCGATGCCCAGTCGCCTGCGCGGATCACCCTTTCCTCCCGGAGAGGTTCGGTATGGGCCCACAGGGCCTGCATTTCTGCTGTGCAGAATTTCGACACGGAAAAGGTCCTCTATGAAGAAAGCGTTGATTACCGGAATCACCGGCCAGGACGGTTCCTATCTGGCCGAATTCCTTCTGAAGAAGGGCTATGAAATCCACGGTCTCATCCGCCGTGCCAGCACCTTCAACACCGACCGGATTGACCACCTCTATAAAGACTTTCACGACCCGCAGGCGAAGATCTATCTCCACTACGGCGACCTGGCCGTTTCCGGGCAGCTGACCGATCTTCTCCAGGAGGTCCGGCCCGACGAAATCTACCATCTGGGCGCCCAGAGCCACGTACGGGTCAGCTTCGACATGCCGGAGTACACCGGCGATGTGACCGGGCTGGGGACGATCCGCATCCTCGAGGCGATCCGGAGAACCGGAATCAAGGCCCGCTTCTACCAGGCATCCTCGAGCGAGATGTTCGGCGCGGCGCTTCCCCCCCAGAGCGAGGCGACGCCCTTCCAGCCCCAGAGCCCCTATGCCGCCGCCAAGGTCTATGCCTACTACGTGGTGCGCAACTACCGGGACGCCTACGCCCTCTTCGCCGCGAACGGCATTCTCTTCAATCACGAGTCTCCCCGCCGCGGCGAGACCTTCGTGACCCGGAAGATCACCCGCGCCGCCGCCCGGATCAAGCTGGGCCTCCAGGACAGGCTCTACCTTGGAAATGTGGAAGCGAAACGGGACTGGGGCTTTGCCGGCGACTATGTGGAGGCGATGTGGCTCATGCTTCAGCAGGACAGCCCCGATGACTTCGTCATCGCCACGGGCGAGACCCATTCGGTGCGTGAATTCGCCGAAAGGGTCTTCACGCGGCTGGGCCTCGATTACCAGCAATACGTGGAGATCGATCCCCGCTACTTCCGCCCCACGGAAGTGGATGTCCTGCTCGGCGATGCCTCCAAGGCACGCCAGGTCCTCCATTGGCGTCCCAGGGTCAGCTTCGATGGGCTTATCGACATGATGGTTGCTGCCGACCTGGAGACGGCCGAAAAGGAAAAAACCCTTGTCGATGCCGGTTATGCCTGCGTCAACCACCGGGGGATATGAACCCCCTGCCCCGGCTTGACCTCGGGCGGACAACAGCAGCAGAGGGATGCAGGCGGAGCGACAGATGAAAGACAAGCGGATTACAGTCACCGGCGGCAAGGGATTTCTGGGCACCCACCTGATCCGTGCATTCGAGGCGCGCGGCTATCGGCAGGTTCTGGTTGCCGATCTGCCCGAATACAACCTGATCCGTCCGGAGGATATCCGCAGGCTCTACGATGAGCAGCGACCCGACATCGTCATCCACCTCGCCGCGAAGGTGGGGGGCATCGGCTTCAACCAGGAGAACCCGGGTGCGCTGTTCTACGAGAACCTCATGATGGGGGTTCCGCTTCTCCACGAGGGCTTCCTGCGGAAAATCGGCAAATTCGTCGCGCTGGGCACGATCTGCGCCTACCCGAAATTCGCCCCCGTGCCGTTCCGGGAGGAGGATCTCTGGAACGGCTACCCCGAGGAGACCAACGCCCCCTACGGGCTGGCCAAGAAGATGATGCTCGTCCAGTCCCAGTCCTACCGGCAGCAGTACGGCTTCAATTCCATCTTCCTGCTCCCGGTGAACCTGTACGGCCCCGGCGACAATTTCGATCCCCGTTCCTCGCACGTGATCCCCGCCCTGATCAAGAAATGCGTCGATGCGGTGCGGCAGGGCGATGAGGAAGTCACCGTCTGGGGTACCGGCGCCGCCACGCGGGAGTTCTTCTACGTGGAGGACGCCGCGGAGGCGATCGTCCTGGCGACGGAAAAATACGACAAGTCCGATCCCGTCAACATCGGCGCCGGTTTCGAGATATCGATCCGGGACCTGGTGGCCCTCATCGTGGAATTGACGGGATTTCAAGGCCGCATCGCCTGGGACAGGTCCAAACCGGACGGCCAGCCCCGGCGCATGCTCGATACGACGCGGGCCTTCAATGAATTCGGCTTCCGCGCGCGGACCGATTTCCGCGCCGGGCTGACCAAAACGATCGCCTGGTACCGAGACGCCGATGCAAAGCGCTGAACCGAAAAACCTGACCCGATTGATCGAATCCCGGGAAGCGAGACTGGCCGTCATCGGTCTGGGTTATGTGGGTCTGCCGCTGGCGGTCGAATTCGGCAAGCAGTTCCCCGTCACGGGGTTTGACAGCGACCCCGGCCGGCTGGCGGAGCTTCGCGCCGGAACTGACCGCACCCGTGAAGTCGACGCCGCCGTTCTGAAGGCCGCCCGGCACCTGGTCTACTCGGAAAATCCGGAAGATCTGCCGGGGACGGACATATTCATCGTCACCGTGCCGACCCCCGTCGACGGCTACAAACGTCCCGATCTGACGGCGCTCATCCGGGCCAGCGAAACCGTGGGCCGCGCCCTCAAGCCCGGCGCCCTCGTCATTTACGAAAGCACCGTCTACCCGGGCTGCACGGAAGAGGACTGCGTTCCCGTCCTGGCGCGTCTGAGCGGTCTGGTCTTCAACCGGGACTTCTTCTGCGGCTACAGCCCCGAGCGCATCAACCCCGGGGACAGGATCCACAGCCTCACCCAGATCCGGAAGGTCACCTCCGGCTCGACCCCCGGGGCTGCCGATGCCGTGGATTCGCTCTACCGCGCCATCATCGCCGCGGGCACCCACCGCGCCCCGTCGCTCCGGGTCGCCGAGGCCGCCAAGGTGATCGAGAACGCCCAGCGGGACATCAACATCGCCTTCGTCAACGAACTGGCCATGATCTTCGATTGCCTCGGGATCGACACCCAGGATGTCCTGGAAGCGGCCGCCACGAAGTGGAACTTCCTCCCCTTCCGCCCGGGTCTGGTGGGCGGCCACTGCATCGGTGTCGATCCCTACTATCTGGCCCAGAAGGCGCAGTCCGCCGGATACCATCCCGAGATCCTCCTTGCGGGACGCCGCCTCAACGACAACATGGGCCGCTATGTCGCCGGCCGCGTGATCAAGCTGATGATCCAGCGGGGGCAGACGGTCCGGGGGTCGAAGGTCCTCGTTTTGGGCGTCACCTTCAAGGAGAATTGCCCCGACATCCGTAACTCCCGTGTAATCGACGTGATCCGGGAGCTGCAGGCGTACGGCTGTCTCGTAACCGTCCACGACCCCTGGGCGGACGCCGATGAGGTCCGCCGCGTCTACGGTCTGGAGCTTGCCGCCGGTTTCCGCACGGACGGAATGGACTCGATGGATGCCAAGGACTCGATGGATGCCGTGGTGCTGGCCGTGGCCCACGATGTGTTCAAGGGTCTGGATATGGCCCGATTCAGGAAACCGGGCACCGTCGTCTTCGACATCAAGGCCTTCCTGGCGAGGGAAGGCGTCGACGGACGGCTGTGAGGAGAAGCGTCAAAGCTTCTCCTCGACGGACTTGATCTTCCCTTCGATGCGGTTGACGGCCCCCTGGCGGTAGTCCATCTGGAGCGTCATGTAGATCCGGTGACAGTCCTTCCGGAGCTCCGAAAAACACCGCTCGACCACCGCCATGACCTCTTCCCACTCCCCCTCGACCGCCGTGCTCATCGGGCCGAGCTTGTAGGGGAGGCCGCTCTCCCGGATGATCCTCAGGGATTTGGCCACATAGGGGCTGACGCTCGTCCCCTTGTCGGTGGGGAAAATGGAAAAATGGATCAGCACGCTCATATCGCCTCCTGATATGGAAAAAGGGGTTTCGGCTGCCCGTTTTGCCTCTATTGCTTTTTGAACATCGACTTGAGCATGGTTTCCACGTTGCGGCACTGGCGACAGGCGATCATGCCGTTCTTGTCGACGAGGATGACGGTCGGAACCCCCCGGACCTGATAAAGGGCGCTCACCGCACCGTCCGAATCCAGCAGGGTGCGATAGGGCAGTTCATGCTTTGCAGCGAATCGGGTTACCTTCTCCTTCGATTCCTGGATATCGATGTTGACGATTTCCAGCCCCTGCTTTCCGTATGTCGCATGAAGAGACTTGAAATTCGGGATCTCCTGCACGCAGAACGTGCACCAGGTTGTGCTGAAGATGATCAGGACCGGCCTTTTTCCTTGCTGGTCGCTCAGGCGAAAGGGCCGGCCCTTGAGGTCGGTAAGGGTGAAATCCGGGGCCTTCATTTCCTTTGTCAAGGTATTGATGTCGAAGGGCTTTTTGCTTGCTGCCCGGATGTCCGACGGGACGGCGCACAGTGCACCGATCAGTAGAAGGGCGCCCATCGTGATGGCTGCGGCTCGTACATAGTACTGTAACATGGGATCTCCTTACACCCAAAGCATGCCGGCGCTGATCAGAAAATATTCGCCCGTGCCGAGCAGTACCCAGCCGAACAGATGACTGACCCGGGCCATCCACGCGCCGGACCGCGGCAGTCCCGCCAGAAGCCCGGCAAAGGTGCCCAGCAGGATAAGAAGGGTTCCCATCCCGAGGGCAAAAACAAACATGAGACTCGAGGCGAACGCCACATTCTGCTGCGTCGCCACGTAACCGAGAACGACGGCCAGTGCGGGCGCCGTGCAGGGGCTGATGACGAACCCCGAGGCCGCCCCGACGAGGAAGCTGCCCATCAACCCCGGTACGTTTTTCTGCAGCTGCACGCGCGTGACGAAATCAGGCGTCCGGATACGGAGCGAAAACAGGTCCATCATGGACAGGCCCATGATGATACAGAGGTTTCCCACTATAAAATAGGTCCAGGGGTTGGACTGGATCTGGCCGAAGAGCTTTCCCGACAGTGCGGCGAAGACGCCGAGAAAGGTGTAGGTGAAGGCCATTCCCAGGACATACATCACCGCCATGACAAATCCCCGGCTTTTCGACCCCCTGCCGTTTGCGCCGATGAAGGCGACGGTGATGGGTATCAGCGGGTAGATGCAGGGGGTAAAGCTGACCAGCACACCCCCCAGGTAAACGGCGATATAGGCGAGAAGAAAAGACTCCTGCACATAGCCCGACAGGCCGCTTATAAAATGCTCTATCATGCCTCATTTCCCTTCCCGACGTGCCGGGACGGATGCCGGTGGGACTGCTCGGACAACCCGGACAACGGTTCCCCGGGGCCGACATGGGAACCATCGCGGAGGGGGGCGATTGTCAGGATTCTCATTTCTCCGCTCCTGCCTGTCCACTATCATATGCTTCGGCAAAGGTAAAATTCTTTTATCCTACCGCTTATGGGGCAGGAGGAGCGCGGCCGTCCTGCGGACCATTTTTCCGGCGAG
>JBFMBA010000161.1:0-10736 GCA_040755475.1 Thermodesulfobacteriota bacterium | reverse complement strand
TGGCGCCGCGGACGACGATGCCGTCGGCCCTTTTTTCCACCACATGGAGATACACATCCTTGTCCGCCTGGTCCTTGGGGCCGAGATTCCGGTCCCCCTTCACGTCGGTCACGCCCGCATTGGCCGTCAGGTCGTTATTCTGCATGTGCTTCAGAAAATCGGTGAACCGCCCATGGTATCCGGTGCCATGCTTCCGGTCCACGTCATAGGTGGTCACCGACAGGGCGACCATGCAGTCCAGGCCGGTGCACCGCTGGAAGCAGGTGCCGACTCGCTGCCCCAGCAGGCGGTTGATCTTCACCCGCGCCACCAGGTCCTCGATGGATTCGGGCGGCTTGTTGAAGCGGTTGACCGGCCCGTCGATCAGTGTGCTGCGGGTCGTGATCAGATCCCGGTATTCGGGCGTCTCGGCCAGCTCGTATGTGGCCGCCGTCGCTTCAATGCCGGCCCGCAGGCGCGGATGGTCCACCACACGGTCGATCTTCTCGCCGAACATGTAAACCGTCGGTTTCATCCGCCGGAGCGATTCGATATATTCGGATTTTGTCATCAGTCCCATTTTCCCCCCTGTAGTCAAAACGTTGGTGACTTGTAAATCTTTGCATAAACTGGATATCATGTCCCCGAAGCACGCATGGGAGTTTTTTCGGGGACCCTGCCTCTGTAGTGCAGCGTCCGCAACGACGACGCTGTAAGCGCCTCAGCCCGCATCTCGCCTTTGCAGCAGAGCGAAGGGGCGCAGGGTCGGAGAAGGTCCAGCGTGCAAAGGGAACATGATCCCCAACGGGCTCACGGCGTTTCAGGCAAACCGCCTATCCACCGATGTTTCTCTCCTGAATTGCGATGGCGAAATCGGGACAGATGTAGAGACACCGCAGACAGCCGACGCAGCGATCCGGGTGGGCCACGACGGCCGGCCTGTAGCCGCTGGGATTGAAGTCCCCGGACTGGTCGAAAATGCCGAGGCTGCACACCTCCCGGCAGTAACCGCAATCCTTGCACAGCAGCTCGTTGATCAGCACGTCGAAATCGCGCAGATCGCAGGAGAGGCAGCGCGAGGCCTCGGCTGCGGCAGTTTTGCGTCCGTAGGTCCGTTCCACGGGATCGAATGTCGTGGTCCGCCGCTTCAGGGCGATGGTCCTCACGGCCGGCCGGGTCGCCCCCCGCGGTGCCGGCTCGGGAGGTTCCGTACAGGGCTCCTCCGGCAGGGGTTCCGTCAGCTCCCCCGTACCCCCCAGGAAGCGGTCGATGGACACGCAGGCCAGTCTTCCCTGGGCAATGGCCTCGATGATCGTCGACGGTCCGCTGACCGCATCGCCCCCGGCAAAGATGCCCCGCTGCGGCGTGGCCAGGCTGCCCGGATCCACCCGGACCCGCCCGCTTGGATCCGCTTCCAGATGCAGCGAAGAAGCGTCCGCACGCTGGCCGACGGCCATCATCAGTGTATCGAAGGGCAGGGTCCATTCGCTGCCCGCCACGGGAACCGGCGTCCGACGGCCGGTCGCGTCGGGTGCCGCGAGCTCCATCCGGATGCAGGTGACCCGACCAGGTGCGATCATCACCGGCGCCGTCAGATATTCGATGCGGACCCCTTCTTCGAGGGCCTGGACCACTTCCTCATCGCCGGCCGGCATTTCCGCGCGGGATCTGCGGTAGAGCAGAACCGCTTCGGCCCCGAGACGCACCGAGGACCGGGCCGCGTCGATCGCCGTGTTGCCTCCCCCGACCACGATCACCTTCGCGCCGACGGCGGGCGCTTGGCCTTCGTTGACCTGGCGAAGGAAAGCGAGGCCGTCCACCACCCCGGGCGTCTCCTCGCCCGGAATCCCCATCTTCGCCGGCTTCCAGGCGCCCGTCGCCACCAGAACGGCATCGTAGCCCGTCTCCCGCAGGGAAGCCGCCGAGGGGACCGCCGTCCCCGTGACCAGTTCGACCCCGCTGTGGCAGATCCATGCGATTTCCCGGTCGACGATCTCCCGGGGCAGGCGATAGGCGGGAATCCCGTAACGCAGCATGCCCCCGGCCAGGGGAAGGGCTTCATACACGGTGACCTGGTGGCCCTGTCCGCGCAGGTAGTGGGCGGCCGTCAGCCCGCAGGGGCCCGACCCGATGACGGCCACCCGCTTCCCCGTCGGGGGCCGCCGGAAGAGCCGCTCCGGCCGGTGCGCCCCCAACTCCGCCGCCGCTTTTTTGAGCATCCGGATGGCGAGTGCCTCATCGAACTGCAGCCTGGCGCATTTCGCCTCGCAGGGGTGGACGCAGGCGTACCCGCATACCGAAGGGAAGGGGATGCGCTCCCGTATCACGTCGAGCGCTTCGGCAAAGCGCCCCGCGGCCATGTGCCTGATGTACCGGGGGACGTCGATTCCCGCCGGACAGGCCTCCCGGCAGGGGGCCGTCGTACTGGTTCCCTTCAGCATGGTTCCCACGATCGCTCTCCTTTTCTGATCAGGTCCGCGCCCCTCTCGAGCATCCGCAGATTCAGCTCCAGGGCTTTTCCCTGGAATCGCCTGCGGATCACCCGGGCCAGGCTTTCCGTTTCGATCATCGGCATGGCCGTGATCATGGCCCCCAGGGAGAGGATATTCACGGAACCCACGTTTCCCATGTCGCTGGCGATGCGCGTGAAGGGGTAGCCGGTCAGATGGGCAGCCTTCCGGGGTTTTGCCAGCGTCGTGTCGTAGAGTATGGCGACACCCGTGCCGGCAAGCGATTCGTACTTCGCCAGGGCTTCCTCCGTAAGCGCCAGGATCATGTCCGGCGCCTGCACCTGCTGATAGACGATCTCTTCCTGATCGATGATCACCTCGGCCAGAGAGAGCCCTCCGCGGCTGGCGATGCCGTAGGATTGCGTCTGGACCACCACCCTGCCTTCGAGAATCGCCGCCTCGCCGAGCATGATGCCCGACAGGACCAGACCCTGACCTCCGGACCCGGCCAGAATGACCTCGTACCGTTTTCGATGGTGGCTCATCATGACTGCTCCTTTGAGGCGCCGGTCGCCTTCCGCCGGATTTCCTCATAGCGGGCCGTGAAGTCCGGTTCGTTCCGGTCGACGAGCCGGCCGATGGGGAAATGGTGCCGCTTCTCCGCATCGCTCAGCCGGTTGTAGCGCTCCACGGGCAGTCCGCGCTCCCGAAACCAGTCGAGCATTTCCCGGGTCTGCTTCATCTCGTTGTGCCTGCCGAAGTGGGTGGGGCAGGGGCTGTAAACCTCGACGAGCGAAAATCCTTTCTTGTTTAGGGCCTCCTTGATGTGTTCCTTGAGCTCCCATCCGTGGTAGGGCGTTTCCCGGGCCACGTAATTGGCCCCGGCCACTTCCGCCAGCGCGCAGATGTCGAAATCCCGCTCGGGGTTTCCCCATGCGGTCGTGCTGGTGAACCGCCCCCCGGGCGTCGTTCCGGAAACCTGCCCGCCCGTCATGCCGTAGTTGAAATTGTTGATGACGATGGCCGTCAGGTCGATATTGCGCCGTGCCGCATGGATGAAATGGTTGCCCCCGATCGTCACGCTGTCCCCGTCGCCCATGAGCACCACCACATGAAGCGCGGGGCTGAAGGCCTTGATGCCCGTGGCGTAGGCCAGGGCGCGGCCGTGCGTCGTGTGCAGGGCGTTGGTGACCAGATAATCGTCCGCCTTTCCCGTGCAGCCGATACCCGTCACGACGACCGTGTCGGTGTTCCGGTAATCCAGCTCCTCGAAGGCGCGCAGCATGGACCCCAGCATGACGCCGATCCCGCAGCCGGAGCACCACATGTGCGGCAGCACCCCGTCCTTCAGATATTTTGTCCCAGTGGCATGTGACACGTCCGTTCCTCCTGCGCCGCCTCAAGACCGGCGGCTGTGATTCGAACCCGGATCAGCGCTCCTTGCCCGCAGGCCGGGCGAAGCTTCCCTGTTTGCCGAACCGTCAACGGATCGCGGCCAAAATGTCCTGCGGCGTGATGATCTCCCCATTGTAGCTGTTGACCCGCCGGATATCCGCCCCGTTGCCGAGCACTTTCTGAACCTCACCGGCGATCTGGCCGCCGTAATTCATCTCCGGAACGATGACGGTCTTCGCGCGGCCGCACAGGCTCGCCACTTCCTTCTCGGCAAAAGGCCAGAGGGTGATCAGCTGCAGGACACCGGCCCGGACTCCCCGGCGGCGGAGCTCCCGCGCCGCGGCGCGGCCGGCGCGCGTGGGGGCGCCGGCGGTGACCAGAAGCACATCGGCATCTTCCGTGGAAAAGGTTTTGGTGATCACGATCCGGTCCCGGTGCATCTCGATTTTCCTGTGCAGCTGGGCGACCCGCCGTTCCGCGTTCGCGGGGTCGTTGTTGCTGTAGCCGTCCGGACCGTGCATGGAGCTCGACACGTGGAATACGTATTCGCTCCCGTAGGTCGCCAGGGGGGCCACACCATCGGTGTCGGGCACGAAGGGCAGGTATGCCGACGGCGGGCCGGAAGGGCTTTTCCGGTTGATCACCTCCACCTCGCCCGGATCGGGGAGCCGGAAATTCTCGCGCATGTGACCGACGATTTCGTCGGGCGCCAGAATCACCGGGACGCGGTATGTCTCCGCGAAGTTGAAGGCCTGGACCGTGGTGGAAAAACATTCGCCCACCGTGGCCGGGCAAAGGGCGATCACCGACTGATCGCCGTGCCGGCCCCATCGGATCTGCATGATGTCGCCCTGGGCCGGTTTGGTCGACAGGCCGGTGCTGGGTCCCCGCCTCTGGACATCGATCACCACGCAGGGAATCTCCCCCATGACGGCGAGCCCGAGATTCTCCTGCATGAGCGAAAATCCCGGACCGCTGGTGGCGGTGAAGGCTTTCGCCCCGGCCAGCGAAGCCCCGATGACCGCCGCGATGCTGGCGATTTCGTCCTCCATCTGCATGTAGACGCCGCCGATTTTGGGCATGACCTTGGAACATTCCTCCGCGATCTCCGAGGAAGGGGTGATCGGATACCCCGCAAAGAATCTCGCCCCGGCATATATGGCACCCTCGGACATGGCCTGATTGCCCTGCACCAATCTCCATTCACGGCTCACTGTCTGGCATCCTCCCTTTGCCGGTCGGCAACATGAATCACGGTTCCCAATAAACCGCTCCGGTTCACAAACGCGCGGGGAAGCCGCGGAGCTCACAGTTCCCCCATCTCCTCCAGAAACGCCTTGAGCTTGATCAGCTTCACATCCCGCTCCCTCATGATCTCCTCGGCGGAACGGTTTCCGTAGTCGTGATATCCGCCGCCGGTTTTGACCCCCAGCCTTCCGGCGGCGGCGAGCCGGTCCAGCGTCCCGGATCGGGTCCGCCGCGGCGGGGGCTGATACACCCCGTTGCGGAGAACCTTCCGGGTGAGGTCCAGGCCGGCATAATCCATCCTTTTTGTCAGGCCGAGGATGGGCATGCGCAGACCGAAGCTGGACTTGGTCACCTCGTCGATCTGCTGCGGGGTGGCGTAACCGTTGTCGAGCAGATACAGGACCTCATGGGTCAGGGCGCTCTGGAGCCGGTTGGCAATAAACCCGGGCAGAAACCGGGAGAGCACCACCGGCTTCTTGCCCAGCCCGGCAATCAGGGCCTCGACCCGATCCACCGTTGTCTGTGACGTTTCCGGACCGCGGACGATCTCCACCAGGGGAACGATGTGGGGGGGGGCAAACCAGTGGGTGATGAGGACTTTATCGGGCCTCCGGGTTTCCACAAAGGTGAAGATGTTCAGATAGGAGGTGTTGCTGGCCAGGATCGCATCCGGAGGCGCGATCCGGTCCAGCCGCCGGAACAGGGCCTTTTTGGCCGACCGGTCCTCGCTGATCGCCTCGATGACCATGTCGGCGTTCGCGCAGGCTTCGCGGGCAACGGTGGTTGTCCGGATCCGCCCGAGCGTCGGGGCAATCTCGCTCCGCCTGAACCGTTTCATCTCTGCCAGGGTACGGAGATTGGCAGCGATGAGCGCCCTGGCCCGTTCCAGGATCTCTGCCCGGATATCGGTCAGCCAGACCTCATGGCCCCCCTGGGCAAAGACCTGAGCCAGGCAATGGCCCATGGTTCCGGCCCCGACGATGGTCACGTTGCGAATATCCGTCATACCGATGAGTGGTCCCCTGAATCCGCCACAGACTTAGAAATGAGGGCGCCGGGCGGGATCAGGATGCGCATTCGCGCTCGTCTCCTTTGATCTTTTCGATGGCGTGGTTCAAAGCGGGCATCAGGACACAGAGGTTCTCCCTCGCCCCCTTCGGGCTCCCGGGGAGGTTGATGATCAGCGTCCGGCCCCGTATGCCCGCAAGGGCGCGCGAGATCATGGCATGCGGGGTGAAGGTCATGCTCTGCCGGCGCATCGCTTCGGCCATTCCCGGAATGTCCCGCTCGATGACCTGACGCGTGGCGTCCGGGGTCACATCCCTGGGGCTCACGCCCGTGCCGCCCGTCGTCACGATGATGTCCGCCTTTCCGCCCTCGCTCCAGGCGATCAGTTCATCGCGGATGATCGCCAGCTCGTCGGGCACCATACGCCGGCCCACGATTTCCATGCCCGCCGCCTCGAGCAGCATGGCGATCTCCGGACCGCTGCCGTCCTCACGCTCGCCACGGGCGCCCCGGTCGCTCACGGTGATGATGACGGCCTTGAACCCCATCTCATGCCTCTTCCTTCTTCGATTCGGCGATGATTTTCTCGGCGATGTAGGCGGGCACCTCCTCATAGTGGGAGTGTTCATAGGTGAACGTGCCGCGGCCGCTGGTCATGGAACGCAGATCCGGCGCGTATTTGAGTATCTCGGCCAGCGGGACCTGCCCCTTGATGATCTGGTGGTGTCCCGCGGAATCCATGCCCAGCACCTTGCCGCGGCGGCTGTTCAGATCCCCGATCACATCGCCCATGTATTCGTCGGGGATCTCGATGTTCATGGTAACGATGGGCTCCAGAAGGGTCGGCTGGCATTCCAGCACCCCTTTCTTGAAGCCCAGCGACCCCGCTATCTTGAAGGCCATTTCGGAGGAGTCGACCGTATGATAGGATCCGTCCACGAGCGAAACGCGGACGTCCACCACCGGATAGCCCGCCAGCACGCCCTCGGTCATCGCCTCCACGATCCCCTTTTCCACGGCCGGCCGGTACTGCTGGGGCACGACCCCGCCCACGATCCGATCGACGAATTCGAAGCCCGTGCCCCGGGGGAGCGGTTCGATCTCGAGCCAGGTGTCGCCGAACTGCCCGCGGCCTCCGGACTGTTTCTTGTATCGTCCCTGAACGGTCGTCTTTCCTTTGATCGTCTCCTTGTAGGGAACCCTCGGCGTCTTGAGGTTGACTTCAAGCCCGAATTTCCGCTTCATCTTTTCGATGATCACCTCGATATGGACCTGACCCAGACCCGAGAGGATCATCTCCTTGGTCTGTTCATCCCGATGGAAGGTGAGGGTGGGGTCTTCATCGGTCAGGCGATGGATGGAGGATACGAGCTTGTCCTCGTCGCCGCGCGTTTTGGGCTCCACGGCAAAGGAGATGATCGCCCGGGGCGGTTCGACACCGGGATAGATGAGGGGCGTCTTTTCGGCGCAAAGGGTGTCCCCCGTGGCGGTTTCCTTGAGCTTGGCGATCGCCGCGATGTCGCCGGGAATCAGTTGCGTCACCGGTTTCTGTACTTTCCCTTCCAGAAAAAAGATGCTTCCGATCCGCTCGGTGATCTTCCGATTGGCGTTGAAGACGCCGGCGTCGGAGCCGAGGGTTCCGGAATAGACGCGGAAAAGGGTCAGACGTCCGGCATAGGGGTCGGCAATGGTCTTGAAGACCAGCGCCGAAAAAGGCGCCGATTCCTCCGGCGGCCTGATTTCCTCTTCCCCGCTGCCCGGCTTCTTTCCGCTGACGGGGCCTCGGTCGACGGGTGAGGGAAAATACTGGACGATCATCTCGAGCAGCGAATGGATGCCCACGTGGTTCAGGGCGGATCCGCAAAGCACCGGGGTGATGGATCCGGCAACGACCCCCTTGCGCAGTCCTGCCCTGAGCTCTTCGGGACCGAGCTCGCCCGATTCCAGGTAGTTGTTCATAAGCTCATCGTCGGTTTCGGCGATGTCCTCGATGAGGATGTCGCGATACTTCTTCACCTCCGCTGTCATGTCGGCGGGAATGTCGGTGGTTTTGGCCGCTCGTTTGTCGCCGTCAAAAACGAGGGCCTTCATGGCGACCAGATCCACCACCCCGGAAAATGCGCTTTCGGCGCCGATGGGAAGCGAGGCGACCGTCACTTTCTTTCCGAGGCGGCTTCGGACGCTTTCCACCGCACCGGCGAAGTCGGCCCTCTCCCGATCCATCCGGCTCACGAAGAGGATGCGGGGCAGTTTATACTCGTCGGCGTATTCGCAGACCTTTTCCGTCTGAAATTCCACACCCCCGACGGCGTCGATGAGAACCACCGCCCCGTCCACGATCCTCAGGCAGCTCTTCGTATCGAAAGTAAAGTTGGAGTCACCGGGTGTATCGATCATGTGGATCCGGTGTTTTTCCCAATCGATATGGTTCGTGGCGGCGCTGATCGACACGCGTCGACGCTGCTCCTCCGGTTCATAATCCATGCTGGAGGTTCCATCATCCACCCGGCCCGGCCGTTCCGCTTTCCCGGTGACGTAGAGCAGGGATTCGCACAGGGTGGTCTTCCCCGTTCCGCCGTGACCGACGACTGCCAGGTTTCTTATGGATTTTGATTCATATTTTGACATGAAAGCTCCTTTCTGACTGCCCCAGACGAAGTGATTCTATGTGCTTGAGCTCCTTAGCTTAACAGACTCTTCAAAGTCAAGACAAATTTGACGGCTGCGGGAACGGACGGGGTGCTCCGTTGCGCTTTCCTCCGGCATGGCGGAATCCGGTGACGCTCGCCTCCTTCCCCGGGGGTGGCGCGGCCGGCGCAGCCTTTTTCGTGAAGCCGTCGCACCTGCGCGACCTGCATCAGGGTGTTGCGGACCCGGCCCGTTTCCGGGACAGGTCCGGCGGAAAAACGGTGCTTGACTTTTGTGTCGGTTGTGATATTGCACTACTCACTTTTGTCTTTGGACGGCCAAACTGAGGATATAAGAAAGGGGTGTCAATGCCAAAGAATTTCTATACCCTCCTGATTTTACCCAAAAAACACAGTTCGGCAAAGAAAATGAGCCTGTCCAGCGCGCTGGTCAAGGGCGTCTCCGTTTTCATGATGGGGTTGATCCTCGTCATGATGTATTTCACCTATGACTACATCCACATCCACAGGGAAAAGGCGGAACTCAGGCAACTCAAGCTGCAGAACGCGGAACAGAAAAAGCAGATCGACGGACTCGTCGCGAAGGTGGATCAGTTCGCCTCCAAGATGGAGGAACTCAGACAGTTCGACAAGAAGATCAGGATCATGGCGAACCTGGAAACACGCCGCGACCGGGAGCAGCTTCTCGGTATCGGCGGTCCGGTGAGCGAGGAGAAACGGCTGCGCTCCCAGATGGCCGCCGATAAAAAAGCCATGATCGACGGTGTCGGACGGGAGGTGGACCGCCTCATGGAGGAGGCATCTTCACGGGAAGAGAGCTTTGCAAACCTGCTGACACTGCTCAAGGAGAAAAAATCACTCCAGGCGGCCACGCCTTCCGTCTGGCCGGTCATGGGCTGGGTCACATCGGAGTTCGGGCGGCGGCCCTCCCCGTTCGGAAACGGATACGAGTTTCACAAGGGGATCGACATCGCGACCAAGCACGGGCGCCTCATTCAGGCGCCGGCCGACGGCGTCGTGGTCGAAGTGGCCTTCCAGCAGGACGTGGGGCAGTTGATCCGGATCGAACACGGACACGGCATCTCCACCTTTTACGGTCATCTTTCCAAGGCCATTGTCAAGCCCGGAGCCACGGTCAGAAGAGGCGAGAAAATCGGTCATGTGGGGAATACCGGACGCAGCACGGGGTCTCATCTCCATTACGCCGTCATGCTCAACGGCGTGCCCGTCAATCCGCGGAAGTATCTGAACTGAATTTGCGACCTCTGAGCGCCAACAGGATCCGTTCACCACTCAACAGATGAATCGGCCGGTCATGGTACCGGCCTTTTTTAAGGAATTGTATGCTCCATGCCTTTTTGAAAAAGCTGGTCGGCAGCAAGAACGACCGGGAACTGAAACAGCTCTCGCTCATACTGGACGAGATCAATGCCCTCGAGCCGGCCATGATGAAAGCCAGCGATGAGGAACTGAAAGCGAAAACCCCGCAGTTCAGGCAGAAACTTCAGGAGGGAGCCGAACTGGACGACATCCTCGTCGAGGCCTTCGCCGTCGCGCGCGAAGCGTCGCGGCGGACCGTCCAGATGCGGCCCTTTGATGTCCAGGTCATCGGCGGACTGGTGCTCCATGCGGGGAAGATCGCCGAGATGAAAACCGGCGAAGGCAAGACCCTCGCCGCTACGATGCCCCTGTACCTCAACGCCCTGGCAGGCAAGGGCGTTCACCTCGTGACGGTGAACGACTACCTCGCCCGCAGGGATGCAGCCTGGATGGGGCCGATCTACGATTTCCTCGGAATGTCGGTCGGCGTCATCGTGCACGGGATGGATGACGACCAGCGCAGACAGGCCTATCACGCCGATATCACGTACGGGACGAACAACGAATTCGGCTTCGACTACCTGCGTGACAACATGAAATTCTCGCTGGATGATTACGTCCAGAGGGATTTTTTCTATGCCATCGTCGACGAAGTGGACAGCATCCTCATCGACGAGGCCCGCACCCC
>JBFMBA010000160.1:0-7948 GCA_040755475.1 Thermodesulfobacteriota bacterium | reverse complement strand
AGGACTGGGAAAGGCTGATCCTGCTCTGTCACTTCGCCGTCATGACCCGGCCCGGATACGTGAACCAGGGGCTCGAGACGATTCTGACCGCGGAGTTCGCCTCCCGGTTCGCTTACGACGAGCAGGCGCGGGGGTTCCGCGGACCCACCGGGCGTATCATTTCATTCAACGAGGTCACGTTCCTGGACATCGCCTCGAGCGACATCCGCCAGCGGGCCCGGGAGGGGAAGACCATCAAATACCTCATCCCCGAAGAGGTGCGCCGCTACATCGGCAAGAACTCGCTCTACCGGGACCCCGAGGGGGCCGTCACATCGCCTTGAGCTCGGCATACATCTGATCGTGCAGCGGCACCGGCACGCCGAGCGACCGCCCCGCACGGACGGCGAAGCCGATGAAAAGCTCCAGCTCCGTCTTTCCCCCCTTTGCAACATCGAGCTGCATGGAGCTCCGGGTCTCCGGAGGAAAGCGCTTGACCTTCGCGATCGCCTCCTCCACGCTGCTCTCCGGAAGCGCAACCCCTTTTGCCGCGGCCAGATTCGCAATCTCCGCCATCAGACCGCGGACCTTGGCCGCACCCTTGTCGTCCGCCATGATATCGCCGAAGGACAGTCCCGTCAACGACGTCACGCCCGACATGGGACTCACAAAGAGGTACTTGGACCAGAGGGAAACGACGATATCGGACGAGAGCTCCGCCTTGATCCCGGCGTTCCTCAGAAGGATTTCCAGGGGCCTGTGCGCGTCGGTCTCTCCGTCATCGGGCCCGAAGACCAGCTGGCAGGTCCCCCCCACCTGGCGGACGACGCCCGGCCTCTCGATGAACGACGAGATATAGACGCAGCCGCTGAGCACCGTGCCCCGATCCAGGGCCGACCGCAGCCTTTCGGCGATATCCACCCCGTTGAGCAGGGGGATGATGACCGTTCCGGCATGGAGCAGCGGATCCAACGCCACCGCAGCCGGTGCCAGGTCATACTCTTTCACGCAAAAAAGGACCAGGTCGCAGGGTCCCGCCTCGGTTGGACGGTCCGTCGCCAGGTCGGGGAAGACCCGGTTCTCTCCCTCCACGGTCCTGAGCAGAAGCCCCGCCCCGCGGATCGCAGCCAGATGGCCCCCGCGGGCGATGAACACCACCGAATGGTCCGGCGAACGGGCGTATGTGCCGGCAAGCTTGCCACCGAAATACCCCCCAACGCCACCCAGCCCCACGACAGCAATCTTCATCACACCCATCCTTTCCCCCGGGCAGAGGCACGGCGGAGCGGTCCCGGGCCACCCCGGTCGTTACGTACCGCATTTCTTCACAAAAGCAAACACTTTCTTCCGAAAGCCCGGGCCCCGGCCTTTATTTCATTGACAGGCAGGGTGGTTTTTCGTATATTGCCCGACGTTCGGCGCCGCGTTTTGCGCATGCACGATCTCGCCACGTCCGGACTGTGGGTGACCATATGCGAATCGAGGGATGCAGCAGATGATGCAGAAGGCGAAATGGGCAACCGCCAGGGTGGTTTTTCTGATCATGGTGTTTGCAGGCACTGCCTCGGGGGGGGTGCTGGCTTACCTTTTGGGCCCCCTCTATTCCTGGTACTTCTTCAGGGATCTGAACTTTCTCAAATACCGCCGGCTCATTTTTCCCCTTGCCGCCTCGCACCTGAAACTCATCCGCGACTGGATCCGAAACCCCGACTACCGGGGGATGTTCAGCATCCCGCTGACGGCACCGCCCATGGAAAGCCCGGATATGTCGCTCGTTCAAATCAGGTCCTCGTGGCCCGACGGCGCCTCCGCCTGCAACGGCTGCGCGCAGTGCTGCGTCCAGAGATCCTGCGCCTTTCTCGACGCCGAAAAGAACCAGTGCATATGCTACGGCTCGTTCTTCTGGCTCTATTTCAACTGCGGACGATATCCGGAAAACATCGAGCAAATCCGTTATTATGAATGCCCGAAGTGGGAAGTCATCGATTGAGCCCGTCTCCGCATGCGCGGCAGGACGGGTGATACGCCGGAAACCCGATCCCCTGCTCTCGACCCCGCCCTTCGAACCAGCCCTCCCCGGTTAGACCGGTCATCGACAGGGATCTTGAGGAGCCGCCACATGGACAGTCACACGACCCCCCCGAATCTCGGTGCGGTCGTGTCGGTGCGCGGCAGTGTGGTGGATATCCGTTTCAGGGACCGTCTGCCGCCGATTTATTCGCTGCTGCGCACCGGAGAGAACGGGCGGATCGCCATCGAAGTCCTCTCCCAGATCGATTCGCATCGCGTGCGCGGGATTGCCCTGACCCCCACGCAGGGCCTGGCGCGCGGCATGGAGGTGGAAGACACCGGAGGGCCGCTCATGACGCCGGTTGGCGCGGGAATCCGCTCACGCATGTTCGATGTGTTCGGAGAGGCCATCGACCGCGGGCCGGCGCCGTCGGATGTGGAGTGGCGTTCCGTCCATCGAGCCCCTCCGCCGCTGGCCCGCCGCTCCACCCGGTCGGAGATCTTCGAGACGGGCATCAAGGTAATCGATGTCCTGACGCCGCTGGAGCGGGGCGGCAAAGCGGGCCTGTTCGGCGGGGCGGGCGTGGGCAAGACCGTGCTGCTCACCGAGATGATTCACAACATGATCAGCCACCACCAGGGCATCAGCATTTTTTGCGGGATAGGGGAACGCTGTCGCGAAGGCGAAGAGCTGTACCGCGAAATGAAGCAGGCCGGAGTGCTGCCGAACATGGTCATGGTCTTCGGGCAGATGAACGAGCCGCCGGGAAGCCGCTTCCGCGTCGGTCACGCGGCCCTGACCATGGCCGAGTATTTCCGGGACGATGAGCACCGCGACGTGCTTCTGCTCATCGACAACATCTTCCGGTTCATCCAGGCCGGCTCGGAGGTATCGGGCCTCATGGGGCAGATGCCGTCGCGCCTGGGCTATCAGCCGACCATGGGCACCGAGCTGTCCCGGCTGGAGGAACGCATCGCCAACACCGATACGGGGGCCATCACTTCGCTTCAGGCGGTGTATGTGCCGGCGGACGATTTCACCGATCCGGCGGCGGTGCACACCTTCTCCCATCTTTCCTCTTCCGTCGTGCTTTCGCGCAAACGGGCCAGCGAGGGCCTTTTCCCGGCGATCGACCCGCTGCAGTCCAACTCGAAGATGGCCACGCCCGGCATTGTCGGCCAGCGGCATTACCGCATCGCGCAGGAGGTCAGGCGGACGCTCGCGCAATACGCGGAACTCAAGGACATCATCGCCATGCTCGGCCTGGAGCAGCTCTCCCCGGAGGACCGCAACACGGTCGCGCGCGCCCGGCGGCTGGAGCGTTTTCTCACCCAGCCGTTTTTCACGACGGAGCAGTTCTCGGGCCTGGCGGGACGGCTCGTCAGCCGCGAGGACGCCCTGGAGGGTTGCGAGCGCATCCTGCGGGACGAGTTCAGGGATTACCCGGAGCGCGCGCTGTACATGATCGGCGGGATCGACGAGGCGGAAGGGAAAGCGTAACCGGAAGGATCCCCCGCTGGAATGCGCGCGGGTCGACCGGCGACAGGACGGAAAGCGGAGAGGCGGCTGTAGGCTCCGGACGGCGTTCGAAGCGGCAGTCGCCAACGCAACGGCAGGGGAAACATGATAGCGACGGGCATGACACTGAAAATACTTCTCCCGTTCAGGGTTTTCACCGAGCAGCGCGCGGTGACGCGCGTCATCGCGGAGACACGCCAGGGCGCCTTCGGAATCCTGCCGCAACGCCTGGATTGCGCGGCAGCCCTCGTCCCGGGGATTCTGATCTATGAAAGCGAGGCGACAGGCGAGCAGTACGTGGCCCTCGATGAGGGGGTGCTGGTCAAAAGCGGCCCGGATGTAGCGGTTTCCGTTCGAAACGCGATAGCGGGAACCGACCTTCGCCACCTGCGCAACGCGGTGGAACGTGAATTTCTGACCCTGGACGACCAGGAGCAAAGCCTCCGCTCCACACTGGCCAGGCTGGAGGGCAGCTTTTTGCGGCGCTTGTCGGAGTTTCGCCATGACTGAGGATTCTTCAGAGAAAGCCAACAGGGAAGAGACGAACCTGGCCCGGCAGGTGGGCGCGAAAGCGGCGCGCAAGCTCAAGGCACAGCGTCACGTGCAGCGGACCATCTGGTTCGGCCTGGGCATGATGGGACTGATCGGCTGGTCGGTCGCGGTTCCGACGCTGCTCGGCGCGGCACTGGGCCTGTGGCTCGATAAACACTATCCCGGATCGCATTCGTGGACGCTCACGCTGCTCATTGCCGGCCTTGTGATCGGCTGCGTGAACGCGTGGCACTGGGTGACCAGGGAGGACAGGGAAATACGCTCGGAGCAGGAGAATCATGATGAGTGAACCCTTCGGCCCGGTATCCGCCCTGGCGGCGGGAATGCTGCTCGGGGCTTTCTTTTTCGGCGGCCTCTGGTGGACCGTTCGGAGGGGCGTTTCGTCCGCGCGGCCGGCCCTCTGGTTCTTCGGCAGCCTGCTGGTTCGAACGGGTGTGACCCTGGCCGGGTTCTTTGCGGTCTCGGAAGGCCGTTGGGAGAAGCTGATGGCGTGCCTGATCGGATTCATCCTCGCCCGTCTGATCGTGACGCGCCTGACCCGGTCGGCGGGGAAACCCGCCCGTCCGGCACAGGAGGCCGGCCATGCGACTGAGCCCTGATGAAATCATCCTCTGGCAGTACGGATCGGTGAAGCTCAATGCCACGATCGCATTCACGTGGGGATTGATGCTCCTGCTGGCCATCGGATCAAAGCTCGTCACGCGCAACCTGTCGACCGGCCTGACGCGTTCCCGCTGGCAGAATCTCCTGGAAATCGTCGTCACGGCCATCGTGAGACAGATCGAAGACGTGGGGCTCGCTCAGCCGCGCAGGTATCTCGACTTTCTGGGGACGCTCTTCCTGTTTGTCGCCACCGCCAGTCTCTGCACGGTCCTTCCCGGTTACGAGCCTCCGACGGGTTCCCTCTCGACCACCGTGGCACTGGCGATTTGCGTCTTCGTGGCGGTCCCCCTTTACGGCGTCGAGGAGCAGGGGGCAGGCGGCTATCTGAAGACCTACCTGAAGCCGACCGTCGTCATGCTGCCTTTCAACGTGATCAGCGAAATATCCCGCACGCTGGCCCTGGCTGTCCGCCTGTTCGGCAACATGATGAGCGGAGCAATGATCGCGGGCATTCTGCTGACCATCACGCCCTTTGTCTTCCCGATCGTCATGAGCCTGCTCGGTCTGCTCACCGGGATGGTGCAGGCCTATATCTTCAGCATCCTGGCCACGGTGTACATCGCGGCCGCCACACGAACCCGTCAGCGCGAACCGGGACAGCCCCCGGCGGCCGCGGCACTGACAGCAAAGGCACCCTGACCAAAGGAGACACTATGGACAGCATGACGCTCATCGCGGTGGCATCCATCGTCACAGCCGGCATCACCATCGCACTCGGCACGATAGGCCCGGCGCTGGGGGAAGGAAGGGCGGTGTCCACGGCCCTCACTTCGCTGGCCCAGCAGCCCGACGCCGCAAACACGATCACCCGAACGCTGTTCGTGGGTCTGGCGATGATCGAGTCCACGGCCATATACTGCTTCGTGGTCACGATGATCCTCATCTTCGCCAACCCGTTCTGGAACCATATCCTGACCCAGACCGCGGGGAAGTGAGACGATGCTGATCGACTGGTTCACCGTCATTGCGCAGGTATTCAACTTCCTCATCCTGGTGTGGCTGCTGAAGCGCTTTCTGTACAAGCCCATACTCAACGCGATCGATGCGCGGGAGAAGCGGATCGCCGCCGAACTCGCGGACGCCGAAGCGAAAAAGGCCGAAGCCGGGCAGGAAAGGGACGAGTTCATCCGAAGGAACGAGGAGTTTGACCGGCAGCGTGCCGCGAAGCTGGACGAAGCGCTGGACGAGGCAAAAGCCGAGCGTCTGCGACTGCTGGACGAAGCGCGGAAGGAATCGGACATCCTGCGCGCCAGATGGCAGGAGGCGCTGCAAACCGAGCATCTGAACCTCAGCGAAGCGCTCACCCGTCGAACACGGGAGGAGGTCTTTGCCATCGCGCGCAAGACCCTGGCGGACCTTGCCACGGAAAACCTGGAGGCGCATATGGCCGATCGCTTCATCCGGCAGCTGCGCGAACTGGACGCTGCGCAGGCGGGTCGCCTGAAGTCGGCATTCGCGGCCGCCTCCGCTCCCGCGATCGTCCGCAGCACCTTTGCCCTGCCCGATTCCCGGCGTCGCGCGATCGAAGGCGTGATGAGGGAACTGCTGGCCGTCGAGACCGAAATCCGGTTCGAGACCGCGCCGGATGCGGTCAGCGGCATCGAGATGACGGCAAACGGATACAAGATCGCCTGGAGCATCGGGAACTATCTCGCATCGCTTGACAGAAGCGTCGACGAGCTGTTGAAGGTGCACCCGCAGCCCGAAGGCAAAACGGGCATCGAACCGCAGCAGGGAACCGATGAACATGGCACCTGATACCCTCAGCACCCTGTTCAACCGCGCCTTCGCGACCATGAGCCATGTCCGCGAAGCGTTCGCACCCGGGATCACGCCCCAGGAGGTGGGCAGGATCACGAGCGTCTCCGCCGGCATCGCCAGAGTTTCCGGCCTTCCCCATGTCAGGTTCGAGGAGGTGCTGCGTTTCCCAGGCGATGTGCGCGGCATCGCGTTCAACATCGATGAAGATGAAATCGGCGCCGTCCTGCTGGGCGAATACTGGCGACTGCAGGCGGGCGATGAGGTCGAGCGCGCCGGACACGTGATGGATGTGCCGGTATGCGACGAGCTGATCGGGCGGGTCATCAACCCGCTCGGCCGGCCCCTGGACGGCCGCGGACCGGTGGTCTGCAGCGCGCGGCTGCCCATCGAACGTCCGGCGCCGCCCATCATGAACCGCGCCCCCGTGACCGTGCCGCTGCAAACGGGCATCAAGGTCATCGACGCGCTCATTCCGATCGGACGCGGCCAGCGCGAGCTGATTCTCGGCGACCGACAGACGGGCAAGACCGCCATCGCGCTCGACACGATACTCAACCAGCGCGACCAGAACGTGCTGTGCGTCTATTGCGCCATCGGCCAGCGCTCCTCCGGCGTGGCCAAGGTCGTCGCCGCCCTCCGCGAGCAGGGCGCGATGGCCTATGCCGTCGTCGTCGTGACCGAAGGCAACGACCCGCCGGGCCTCACGTATATCGCGCCTTACGCCGCGACCAGCATCGCGGAGCACTTCATGCAGCAGGGCCGCGATGTGCTGATCGTCTACGACGACCTGACCCACCACGCCCGCGCCTACCGGGAGCTTTCCCTGCTGCTGCGGCGCCCGCCCGGCCGTGAAGCCTTTCCCGGCGATATCTTTTACATCCATTCGCGGCTTCTGGAGCGCGCCACGCACCTTCGCGGGGAACTCGGCGGCGGATCGCTCACCGCGCTGCCCATCATTGAAACCGAAGCGCAGAACATTTCCGCCTATATTCCGACCAACCTGATTTCGATCACCGATGGACAGATCTACCTTTCCCCCTCCCTGTTCGAACTGGGGGTGCTGCCCGCGGTGGATGTCGGCAGGTCCGTTTCGCGCGTCGGGGGTAAGGCTCAGCGGGCGGCCTACCGCGCCGTGGCCGGAGACCTCAAACTCGCCTATGCGCAGTTCGAGGAGCTCGAAACCTTCGCCAGGTTCGGCGCCAGACTCGATGACGACACCCGCCGGATTATCGAACACGGACGGCGGATCCGCGCCTGCCTCAAACAGCCGGAACTGGCCCCCGTATCGGTGCCGGCCCAGATCGCCCTGCTGGCGGCGCTCAACGACAGGCTCTTCGATTCCGTGCCGCTCGACTGGATGGCGGCCGCCCAGAAGGCGCTGCAGGAGGCCGTCGGCACGCTGCCCGGGGATCTGCTGGCGCGTTTGGAGGCCGGGACGCAGCCGGCAGCCGATGATCACGGGGC
>JBFMBA010000159.1:0-15102 GCA_040755475.1 Thermodesulfobacteriota bacterium | reverse complement strand
GAAAGACCCCCCCCCGACGAACCGGAAACCCCGGCGTTCATACCAGCCGCCGGCCGCGCTGTTCTGGACCATGACGCCCACCCAGAGTTCCCCCAGTCCATAAGCCAGGGCCTTATCCTCCACGGCACGCAGCAGCGAGCCGCCGATCCCCCGTCCTTGGAAATCCGGAAGGACGTAAAGCGAGGCAAGGGTGAGGCGGTTCTCGTCTTTTTGAAACTGCGTCCGGGCATAGCCGCATGCTGCGCCGTCCGCCTCGCCGATCAAGCCGCCGACCGACGGGTCGTCGTGGAGGCGGGCAAGGGCGTCGATCCGGTAGGTGGCCTCGAAATGGGACCGGAGGTCCTCTTCGGATAGGAAGGGCCGGTAGGCAACCATCCAGGACTCCCAGAGGATGCGCTGCACCGCTGCAAAGTCGTCCCTTTGCCAGGGCCGGATCAGTATCTCCATCCCCTCATCCCGTTCATCCTGCGGCGCGCCCGGATCTCCAGCGTCCGGAGGCGGTCCTTGTAATGGTCATGGCGGTTGACCTGCTCGATGGGAAGGGCGGCGTCCGTGTTCCCGCGCCAGCGACGGCAGAGGTAAAGGCTCTCGTAGATCCGGCCGATGCGGTACTCCCGGGAGAGCCGCAGGGCCACCGCATAGTCCTCGCCGTAGCCCACATTGGGAAACCCGATCCGGCGCAGGAGGGCCGTGTGGAAGGCGCGGGGAGCCCCCAGACCGTTGATGCGCAGGGCGTTGTTGCGCCCATTGGCGTCGCTCCACTCCCGGTGATCGACGAGTCCCGGCGGGATCTCCCGCAACTGCTCGTCCACCAGGGTATAGGAACCCACGGCCATGGCGCAGTCGCCCCGGCGGAGCCGATCGACCAGCCGCTGGAGGGACTCTTCCCCGCGGTACAGGTCGTCCGAATCGAGCTGGACGGCGTACCGGCCGCAAAAACCGGAAAAGACCGCTTCGTTCCAGCAGCCGCCGATGGAGAGGTCCCGGCGTCCGGGCACGAGGTGTGTCAGCGCGGGATGAAGACGGGCCAGGCCCGCAAGCCGCTCGGTCGTTCCATCCGTGGAGTGGTTATCCACGACGATCACGTTGAATGAAAAATCGGTGCGCTGGGCAAGGGCGCTCGCCACCGCTTCGGCAACCGTGCCGACCCGGTTACGGACGGGGATGACGACGCTCGCCTCCCGCGTGAAGGAATCGCCGAAGGGAGGCACCTCGCGGAATTCGGGCGCAAGAAAAGCGCCGATCCTTTTGAGATGGGCCGTCACCGCCGCTTCCATCTCCGTCTGGAGCAACCGGTTGGCCGGATCGACGTAGGCGAAAGGATCCCCGCCGCCGTTCTTTGCGCCTTCCGCCTGAACGCAATCGACGGCGGCAAGCCGCTCCGGCAGGCGCAGCAGGTCCCGGTCGGCGGCAATCTTCAGACGGAGGTCGTACCATCCCGCCCACCGGTACGCCGGAATCGCACCGTGCTTCCGAACCGCCCGGCGCGCCGCGGCCGTGGAAAGGAGGATCAGGGGTCCGAAGTCGAAGCCGTCCCGGAGGCTGCCCGCCTGATAGTCGTTCACGGGATGCGCCAGGAGGCCGTCCCCGTGCCGCTCGGCATAGTCCGCGTACACGGCGCCCGCCCCCGTCGCCTCCGCGGCTGCGATCAGGCGGTCCGGGGCGCGAAGATCGGGTGCAACCCGCTGCGCATCGGGCAAAAAAAGGAGATAACGCGACGCGACCCTGTCCAGGACGGCGTTCCAAGCCTCTCCCGAGAGCGGCCCGGCGACCGTCAGGCTCTCGCAGCCCGGCACCGATCCTTCCGCCTCACCGGCGTGCAGGATGATGCGCTTCCGGATCAGGGAATGCCGGAGGAGCGCCTCCAGGGAAGGGTCCAGCCGGGGATGGCAAACCCGGGCAAGCACGGCTGTGATCATCCGATTTCACTCCGTGATTGTGCAGCTTTCCGCCTGCGGGGCGGGGCTTGACGGGTTGCGAAGCCGCCGCAAGGGCGACCGTCTGCCCGCGCCGCTACGCGAGCCGGTCCGGCAGGTTCAGTTCGGCGGCAAGGCCGCTCAGATTGGCGATCACGACGGGCGCCAGCGGAATCCCCTTTTCAAGCCGCTCACGCATACGGTGGTGCTCGATCTCCCCGGGCAGCCAGATGCGGTCCACCCCCTCCATCCGCCGGGAGTCACGGATCTCGCGGATCACGCGGTCCATCTCCTGCTTGAAGGTCTCCGCGGGCTGGAAGTTGTCCACCCGCACCGCCATGATCATGTGGCCGCTGTTGTTGCGGCTCGCCACGTCCTTGTTGAAGTCGACGACGTTTCTGCCGAAGGCCGCCCCGTTGAGCACGCCGGCCAGCATCCCGATGACCACGTTCAGCCCGTACCCCTTGTAGTCGCCGATCGGCAGGAGGAGCCCCTCCGAGGAGCGCCGGGGATCGGTGAGAGGCTGCCCTTTCCGGTCGATCATCCAGCCGACCGGGATCGACTCCCCCTTCTGGGCGGCCAGCTTCACCTTGCCGTACGAGGAGACCGTCGTTGCCATATCGAGGACGACGGGGGGTTCCTCCCCCGCGGGTATGGCGAAGGAGACGGGATTGGTCCCCAGGATCAGCTCGACCCCGCCCCAGGGGGCCATGTGGTTGGCATTGGCGACGGTCATGTACATGCCGATCATGTCATGGGCCAGCGGCATCGTGGAGTAGACGGCCCCGGCCCCGGCGTGGTTGCCGTTGAAAGTGCCCACCCAGGCCAGCCCCGATTCGGCGGCCTTCCGGATCGCCAGCTCCGTGGCGAACTGCATGACCAAGTGGCCCATCCCGTTATCCCCGTCCACCAGCGCCGTCACCGCGTTCTCCCGTACGGTGTGCACCTGCGGCCGCAGGTTGACCCCCCCCGCCTTGATCCTCTGGCTGTAGTGGTTCAGCCGGAAGATGCCGTGGGTATCCACGCCGCGGAGGTCCGCATCCACCATCCGGGCGGCGCAGAGCGCCGCGTCCGGCTCGGGCAGACCCAGCGCCGTCAACGCGCTCGCGCCGAAAGCTGCCAGACGCGCCGCCGGATACAGACGACCTTTTTCTTCTTTTTCCATAAGGACTTCCCTCTTGTGCCCATCAAACGGTGGTATACGCCTTACAGGCCCTTCTTCTGGAGGACCTCCCTGTTGACCAGGTGCCGGGGAATCTCGCCGCGGGACACCCTGACCACGTCTTCGGCGAGGGCCCGGCAGGCCCGCAGGCGGGCTTCACGGGTGGCTCCGCCCACATGCGGAGCGACCACCACGTTCTTGAAGCCCAGCAGCTCGCATGCGGGATCCGGAGGCTCCTTCTCGTAAACATCCGTGGCATATCCTCCGATCCTTCCCTCCCTGAGCGCCTGCACCAGGTCCTTCTCGTTGACGACCCTGCCCCTGGCCTGGTTGACCAGCAGGACATCCTTTTTCATCATGGCCAGCCGCGTCCCGTCGATCAGATCCTTCGTCTCGGCCGTGAGGGGCACGTGCAGGCTGATGCTGTCGGACTCCTTCAGGAGGGTGTCGAGGGGAACGTACTGCACCCCCGTTTTCTCTTCAAACGCCAGGTCCCGGTTCCGTTTGTGGTAGATGACCTTCATCCCGAAAGCCTTGCATCGCACGGCAACCCTTCCCCCGATGGCCCCCATGCCCACGATCCCGTGCGTCTTGCCGCAGAGCTCCCGGTTGAGGCGGATCAGCGAGAGCCTTTCCGCCCAGCGCCCCTCCCGCACGGCCCGGTCGCAACTCGGGAGATTCTTCGCCAGCGACAGCAGCAGGGTCATGGTGAACTCGGCGACGGAATCCGCCGTCAGATCGGGGGTATTGGTGACAATGATCCCGCGCTCCGTGGCGGCCTGCAGATCGATGCTTTCCACCCCCACCCCCAGCCGGGCGATGTGCTTCAGCCGCCCGGCCGCCTCGATGAGGCGCCGATCCACATGGGGAATGAAACTCACCACGACCACCTCGGCATCCTTCATTTCCTCCAGGAGCACCGCCTCCGAGAAATCGTCGGGTGCCACGATCCGGCCCGCCTCCTTCATCACGGCAAGGGCCTCATCCACGATCCACAACCCATTGGTGATAACGATCTTCATCGTGCCTCCTCAGCCCACGACGGCGATTTGGTCCTGATCGAAAAGCTCCCCGTAGAGCGGCACCGCGCCGGACTCGGCAATCACATACGTATCCGAGAGGCAGGCCATCGCATGCTTTGTCCGGGCCGTGGGGTGCAGGCAGACGATCATGCCGGTCTCGAGCTTTGCCTTTTCTCCCCGGTGATAGACCGGCCTTTCCACGAGATCCACCCCCTGGCCGTGGGCCGCAATCCGGGCCTCCGGCGGACACCCCTTACTTTTAAGAAAGGCGTTGCTGGCTTCCAGCGCTTCCAGGGGCAGCACCCCGGGTTTGGAATGGCCGGCCATGATCGCCCTTGCCTCTCTGGCGATGGCATGGGCCTCCCGGAGCGCCTCGGGAACCGGTCCGATGCTGAGGAACCGCCGCAGGTCGTACCAGTAGCCGCCCGGCGCGCTCGATTCCATCAGCATGTTGACGATATCGCCCTCCTTGAGTTTCCGCCGCCAGTAGATGTTCCCCCAGGTGTGCTGCTGCCGGTGCATGGCCCCGACCGGGCCGAACATGATGGCGATCTGCTGCTCTTCGCTTCCCGCGGCGATCTGGACCGATCGAACCTCGGCCAGCACCTCGGAGACGGTCCTGCCGGGCCGGATCGCCTTTTTTGCCACCTCGAAGCTCATTTCGTGCATGTACGCCGCTTCCCGGTGGAGCATGAGCTCCTCTTCGCTCTTGACCATCCGCACTTCATCCACCAAATCCGTCGCGTTGATGACCTCGACCCCCGCAAGACCGCGGGTCACGTTCTGGTAGAAGGCCGCGGACATGTTCCCCATGCCCACCAGGCCCACGGTCTTCGGCTTGGTCCGCATGATCACTTCCACCGCCTTTTCCGTGTCCCAGGCATCCTCCCACCAGACGTTCGTAAAGGCCGGGGTGTTGATTTTTTCCTTCACACCCCGGAGCGCCCAGTCCGGGGGATTGGCCGGCGGCTCCGGCGCGGCCGGTCCGTGGCCGATGATCGTCATCGCCTCGTCTTTCGGAAAAATCGCCGTGCTGGGGTAGTTGCCGCCGGGGATATCGGTAAACCACCGGAAGTAACCGCCCACATAACGCTGCTGGCTCTGAACGACGAGGTAGTCTATTCCCCTGTCGGCCATCCGTTCGCGCAGGGCCGTCCATCGCCGCTTCAGCTCGCCCTCCGACAGCCAGTATTTTCTGGCATCCGCCCTTTTGAGAGTTTCTTCAATCATTTCATTCACCTCTGAGACATTTTGTACTTTTTTCAGGGTTGAGAATTCCCATAGAATATGTTTTAAAGTCAAGGCAAATATTTTCGGAAAGGGGAGCGGACCGGCGGTGATTCTGTACAACGTGACTCTGCCTTACGGCGACCGGAAGGTGGCGATCGCCATTCCCGAGCGCAACCTCATCGGCGTCTATGCGCCGCGCGAGGTTGCCCCGGTGGCAGACGTCCGGGAGGAAGTCCGGCGGGCCCTGGTCGAGCCGATCGGGGCGGCGCCCCTGCGAACATGCCTCCGGGGCAGTAAAAAGGCGGTCCTGATCGCCGACGACAACACCCGGCAGACGCCGGCGGATCTGATCATCCCGGCCCTCCTGGCAGAGTGCAACGCGGCCGGGCTGCCCGATTCGGCGATCACCGTGGTCATCGCCCTGGGAACCCACCGCCCCATGACGGACCACGAAATCCGGATCAAGTTCGGCGCCGAAGCGGTCCGCCGGGTGGCGATCCGGAATCATCCCTGGAAGGATCCGTCCGCCCTGGTCGACCTGGGGCCGACAGAAACGGGGGAACGCATCCTCATCAATCGCGAGGTGGCCGAAGCGGATTTTACAATCGGGGTCGGCAGCATCGTCCCCCACCACATCCCGGGGTTCGCCGGCGGGTCAAAGATCATCCAGCCGGGCGTATCGGGCCCGGAGGCCACGGCCTACACCCACCTGCTCGCCGTGCGGGCGCCCCGCTCCTACCTCGGCGTCGCGGACAACCCGGTCCGCGACGCGATGGACCGGATGGCCCGCAAGGCCGGCATGCACCTTATCCTCAACACGGTGCTCAACCGGGAGGGACGGGTCGTCCGGGCTTTTTTCGGCGATGTGGTCGAGGCATTCAGGGCGGGGATCGAGACAGCGCGGGGGGTCTACGAGATCCCGATCCCGGAAGCGGCGGATATCGTACTGGCGAGCTCGCATCCCTGCGATCTGGATTTCTGGCAGGCCCACAAGGCCCTCTACCCGTCCGATCTCGCCGTCAAGGCAGGGGGGATCGTGATCCTGTTGACCCCCTGCCGCGAGGGGGTTTCCTCCATGCACGATGACATACTGCAATGGGCCGGCTGCAGCGCCGGGCAGATCCGCGACGGGGTCGCCAAAGGGGGGATCCGCGACAGGGTGGCCGCCGCCCTGGCAATCGCCTGGGCGCAGGTCCGGCAGCGGGAGGAAGTCTGGATCGTATCGGACGGCATCCGCCCCGGCGATGCCTCCAGACTCGGATTCCGGCATTTCCCCAGGGTTCGCGAGGCCCTGGATGCGGCCCTCGCGCAAAAAGGGTCCGGCGCCCGGGTCACGGTCCTTACCCAGGCGCCGGACATGCTGCCGCGGGTCCACGGTGCCGACCCTTCCCCGCAATGACCTTCGCCGCGCCCGTCCGGCCCCGGCCTCCCTATGCCATCGCAGGGCGACAGGGCGGCGAGGCTAATTCACCTTCAGGCCGATCTCCTTGACCACCTTCGCCCATTTCTGATGCTCGGAGCGGATGAATCTGCCGAACTCCTCGGGGTTGCGGTACGTGATCTCGGTGCCCACATTGCGCAGGGCGCTGCGCACATCCTGCTGCTTGATCAGCCCGGAAATCGCCGTGTTGAGCTTGGCGACCACCTCTTTCGGAAGGCCGGCCGGGCCGATGATGCCGAGCCAGAGCGTCGCCTCGTAGCCCTTGACGCCCGCTTCGGAGAGCGTGGGGACGTCGGGCAGTTCCGGCGAGCGCTCGGCGCTGGTCACGGCCAGGACGCGGAGCCGTCCCGCCTTGATATACTGCATCATCCCCGCGATCCCCGGGAATCCCACCTTCACCTCGCCGCTCAGCAGATCGTTGGTCGCCTGGGCGCTGCCCTTGTAAGGGATGTGGAACATGTTCACCCCCGCCAAGGATGTGAAGAGGGAGGCGAACATGTGCTGTGAACTGCCGTTGCCGGAGGAGACGTAATCGATTCGCCCGGGCTTTTCCTTGGCGAGCGCGATCAACTCGGCCACCGATTTCACCGGCAGCGACGGATGCACCACCAGCACGTTGGGCGCATCGCCGAACTGGAGCACCGGCGAGAAGTCCGCCACCGCATCGTAGGACAGGCTCTTGTACAGGCTTGCGCTGATCACGTGGGTGTTGGAAATCATGAGAAGGGTGTGGCCGTCGGGCTTTGACCTTGCGACCAACTCGGCGCCGATCGTGCCGCCCGCGCCCGGCCGGTTGTCCACGATGACCTGCTGGCCGAGCACCTCGGACAGCCTGTGCATCAGCATGCGGCCCGGTGTGTCGGCCGCACCCCCCGGTGAGAAGGGCACCACCATTCGGACAGGACGGGACGGGTAGTTCTGGGCCTGGGCCAGGGTCGGCAGGGCGATCACCAGTGACAACAGGATCATGCCCAGGGTTCTGATGCCGGCGGCTCTATAAGGGATCATGATTGTCCTCCTGCTGAAAGCCATGGATTTTTCACGGATGCAGGATAGGCAAAATGGCACCGATTGTCAAGCAATTTGGGAATTTGGGATTTCCCCGGGAATGTGACCGGCGCTCATTCCCCTTGAACCCGCACGGGGATCATGCTAGTGATTCAGGAACGCCCCTCCGCCGCGGGAGGGCAGGTCCCGGCAGAAAGGAGGCCCCTGACGGGAAGACGGAACAGGTCTGAGGTGATGCCATGATCTCACGCATGAAGACGGCATTCATGGACGGGATTTCCCGGCAGTCGCTTTTTATGGTCTGCCTGGCAGCCCTGCTGGTGCTGCCCGTCAGCGGTGCGGCCCTCGCTGCCTCGGACTGGAAGCCGCTCACCGAACGCCTGACCGCAGACGGTTTCAGCCGGGAGGCGATTGCGGCGCTTTTTGCGCGGCCCGAAGTCTTCTTTGAGCCGGATACGATGGCAGGGAAACTGCGCGCGCTGATCCGCAGCCGGTCGCCCGACGCGACGGCCATCACCGAAGCCCTCCGGAAGGCCTACCGCCGCGAATACCTGAACCCCCTGTCCATTGCCCGGGCGAGGGCCTTTCTCATCGACAACCGGACCTTGCTGGAACAGATCACCTCCCGCTACGGCGTCCCCGGGGAGATCGTCGTCGCCATTTTTCTCGTCGAAACCCATCTCGGCAAGAGCACCGGCAACCGCCGCGTCTTCAACCGCCTGGCCAGCATGGCCCGCATCACCGATCTGGACATCGTCCGCCCCCACCTGGACGCCTCCCTGTTCACCCCGGAGAACGAGGCCTTCGCCCGTCGCCGCTGCCGGGAAAAATCGGACTGGGCTTACTCGGAGCTCAAGGCCCTGCTTCTTTTGGCCGCGCAGGACGGAATCGATCCGCTCACCTTCCGGGGATCGACTTACGGGGCGATAGGGCTTTGCCAGTTCATGCCTTCGAACGTCTTTCTCTATGGCATCGACGCCGACGGGGACGGCCGGATCGACCTCTTCACCAAACCGGACGCCCTCCACAGCATCGCCAACTACCTTCGCGGCCACGGCTGGCGGGAAGATATGGACCGCAGCGACCGGCAGCGCGTTATTTTCGCCTACAACCACAGTCGCGTGTACGCCGACACGGTCCTGGAAGTGGCGGAAAAGATACAGGTCGATGGCCGCAGGGATCCCCCCGTCCGCTGAGAGGCCGACACCCCGCCGACCATCGCACCCCAAGGGACTGCTGTCCCGCGGATACCGTTACCGGAGAGGAAGCAGGATTGGGTCGGGCTGCCTTCATCGCACCCGCGGCGGAGGGCGTTGTTGCGGGAACGTGAGGCAATTCGGGGCGATCGGGGCGCATTGACACACCCGCCGCGATTGCTTATATTAATGCTGCCCGCCCATGTGGGCGCCTCGGAGGGGAAAGCAGCATGCATGAACGCAGCGGCAGTACGCAAGGCGATGTGCAAAGCGACCAGGAGATCCGCGAACCGAAACTGTATCGGGTCATCCTCTGCAACGATGATTACACCACCATGGATTTCGTAATCGAGATCCTCATGGCGGTTTTCCATAAACCGGCGGCCGAGGCGACGCGGATCATGCTCGACGTTCACAAACGGGGAAAAGGGCTCTGCGGTGTCTACACCTATGACATCGCAACCACCAAGATCGAACAGGTTCACCGGCTGGCCAGGAAGCGGGAGTTCCCGCTGCGGTGCGCCCTGGAAGAGGCCTGAGCGCTCCCGAAAGAGAAAAGAGAAGTCATGAAAATCAGCGAAAACCTCAACCGGATCATCATGGCGGCCTATGCCGAAGCCAATGTCAGGCGGCACGAGTTTATCACGCCGGAGCACCTGCTGTACGCCAGCCTCTTCTTCGACGAAGGGAAAGAGCTGATCCTCAACTGCGGCGGCAATCCCGGCCGGCTGAAGAAGACCCTCGAGAAGCACCTCGAGGAAACCGAAACGGTTTCCTCGGTCACGCGGGCCATCCAGTCCCTGGGATTCCAGCGCATCCTCGAACGGGCCGCATGGCACATCTCCTCGGCCCAGAAGCGGACCCTGGAGCTGGGCGACGTGCTTGTCTCGATCCTCGACGAGAAGGAATCCCACGCCTCCTTTTATCTCCAGCGCGAGGAGATCAGCCGGATCACCCTGCTCGACTACATCTCGCACGGTGTCTCGGTCCTCTCGGGCGACGAAGACGCCCAGCGGCCCGATCCAGGAGCCCGGAAGGGCAGCACCGTCCGGGAAGCGAAGGAGGACGAGCCCAAGATCCTCCGCCACTACACCGTCGAACTGACCGCCCGGGCAAGAAGCGGCGAAATGGACCCCCTGATCGGCCGGGAGGACATCCTCGAGCGGACGATCCAGGTCCTCTGCCGCCGCTTCAAGAACAACCCCGTCCATGTGGGCGAACCGGGCGTGGGCAAGAGCGCCATCACCGAGGGGCTCGCCCAGCTCATCGCCAGGGAACAGGTGCCCACGAAGCTCCGGGGGGTCAAAATCTACTCCCTGGACATGGGGGCGGTCCTTGCCGGCACCCGCTTCCGGGGTGACTTCGAGGAGCGGATGAAAAAGATCATCGACGAGATCCAGAAACAGGACAAGGCGATCCTGTTCATCGACGAGATCCACACGATCGTGGGCGCCGGAGCCGTTTCCGGCGGCTCGATGGATGCGGGAAACATCCTCAAGCCTGCCCTTGTCTCCGGAAAGCTCCGCTGCATCGGATCCACCACCTACGACGAATACCGGAAGTATTTCGAGAAGGACGGCGCCTTCGCCCGGCGCTTCCAGAAGATAGAGGTTCCCGAGCCCTCGGTCGAGGACACCGTCCGGATCCTGGAAGGACTCCGCGAGCGGTATGAAGCCTATCACCGTGTGACCTATGCCGCAGAAGGGCTCCGGGCGGCGGCCGAGCTCTCCCACCGGTACGTCAGCGACCGCCGCCTCCCGGACAAGGCGATCGATGTGATCGACGAGGCGGGCGCCTTCGCCTCGATGAACAGCAGCGATGATTCGGAGGACCGGGTCCTGATCGGGGAGGGGGAGATCGAGGCCGTCGTCGCCCGGATCGCGCGGATCCCCCGGAAGAACATCTCCACCGGCGAGATCGGAAAGCTCAGGGATCTGGAAAAGCAGCTGAAAGACCGGATCTTCGGTCAGGACGAGGCGGTCGAAAAGGTGGTCGCGGCGGTCAAGGGCTCCCGGGCGGGCTTTCGCGAGCCCGACAAGCCGATCGCTTCGCTCCTGTTCGTGGGACCGACCGGGGTGGGCAAGACCGAACTGGCGCGGCAGCTCGCCGCGACGCTCGGAGTGCCGCTGCTCCGCTATGACATGAGCGAGTACCAGGAGAAGCACACCGTCGCCAAGTTTGTCGGGGCGCCTCCGGGCTATGTGGGCTATGAGGAGGGCGGCCTTCTGACCGAAGCCGTCCGGAAAAACCCCCATGCGGTTCTGCTGCTGGACGAAATCGAAAAAGCCCATGCCGACATCTTCAACACCCTGCTGCAGGTCATGGACTACGCCACCCTCACGGACAACAACGGCAAGAAGGCGGACTTCCGCAACGTGGTTTTGCTCATGACCTCCAACGCCGGCGCCCGGGAGATCGGGCGCCAGACCATCGGCTTCGAGGGGCAGCCCATCAACCGCAGCGCCGTGTACAAAGCCCTGGAGAAGACCTTCAGCCCCGAGTTCAGGAACCGCCTCGACGGGGTCGTGAACTTCCAGGGACTCACCGATCCGGTCATCCTGAAGATCGTCCGGAAGGCCATCACCGATTTCACGGCGCAGCTGGCCGACAAGAAGGTCGCGCTCACGGTCACGGATCGCTGCTGCGAATGGCTGGCGCGGCGGGGCTACTCCCCGGAATTCGGTGCGAGGGAGATCGCCCGCCTCATCCAGGAACGGATCAAGCGGTTCTTCGTGGACGAGGTTCTCTTCGGCAGCCTGCGTGAGGGCGGCGAAGCCCTCGCCGATATGGAGAACGACGCCGTGGTCATCCGGGTCACCCATGCCGGTCTACCGCCTCAATGACCGACCCGTCTTCCCGCCCCCCGGGCGTGCCGGGAAGAGCGGCCTGCTCGCCGTCGGCGGCGACCTCTCGCCCGAGCGGCTCCTGGCCGCCTACCGGGCAGGGATCTTCCCCTGGTATGCGGAGGGGGAACCGCTGCTCTGGTGGTCTCCCGATCCCCGCTTCGTCCTGTTCCCCGCGGAGTTGCGCATATCCCGGAGCATGCGGCAGCTGCTGAAGAAACGCCCCTTCCGGATCACCTTCGACGAGGCATTCCCGGGTGTCATCGCCGCCTGCCGGAAGGCCCGTCCGGGCCAGGACGGCACCTGGATCACACAGGCGATGCAGGAGGCCTATATCGCCCTTCACAAGCTCGGCTACGCCCACTCCGTCGAGGCCTGGCAGGAAGGGTCGCTCGCGGGCGGCCTGTATGGCCTCTCGATCGGCCACACCTTCTTCGGCGAATCGATGTTTTCCACAAAGCCGAACGCCTCCAAGGCGGCCCTCATCACGCTCGTCTCAGGCCTCATGGACCTCCGTTTCGACCTCATCGACTGCCAGGTTGAAACCCCCCATCTCGAAAGCCTGGGCGCCCGCCCCATACCCCGCCAGGAATTCATGTCCCGCCTGCGGGAGTCCATCCGGCACGAGACCCTGCAGGGAAACTGGGGGACGCTACTGGCACCGCACCCCTTCCCGAAACCGGATACCTGACCGGGGTTGTCAACATTTCCTTGACTTAGGGACAGGCGCACCTGCATGTTGAAGGCATCGGCGGGGTTGGAAGGGTTTCACCCCGGTCACCTGAGGCGGACCCGTCCCGGCGGGTCTGCCCCCTTCATACCGGGGTTCTTCTCACGGGCCCAAGAACCGCGATCAGACAGCGGTATGGAACACCGCGCCGCGGCGTCCGCCCGCTTTCAGAATTGCGTTGACGGGCAGGGCGACACCTCATATACTCCCGCCCCGGAGCTGCGGTGCCGTGTCCGCAGGTGAACGATGCGCGCATCGGGACGACGGTTCACCATAAAGCCGCTCTGGTGCGGGCAGGGGTCCGCGCCGGCGTGCGGGCTCCGGCTGCCGGAAGAGTTGAAGATGCGCCCGCGGGGGGGAAGCGTCATATGCCCGTCCCGATCAATGATGCAGGAGGAGCCATGAAGGTCATTCAGGTCAATCAGGTGAAGAAGGTACCGCAGGACAAGCCGCTTTTTGCCGGTCCCGTCACCTCGCAGACCGTTGTCGATGAAAGCCTCAGCAGCCGTGTGGCGATCAGTCAGGTGAACTTTGACAGGGGCGCCAGAAACAAGTTTCACGCCCACAGCATCGAACAGATTCTGATCGTCACCGAAGGCAGGGGGGTCGTTGCGACCGAAGCGGAGCAGGTGGTCGTCCAGCCGGGGGACGTGGTTTTTATACCGGCCAACGAGAAGCACTGGCACGGCGCGGCGAAGGACAGCACCTTCTCGCACCTGTACGTCATGTCGCCGCAGCAGAAGACCACCCAGCTCGAAGACTGACGGCATCTCCATCACCGCCGCCCCGTGGCTACGGTGGGGGCAGGACTTGTTTCCGGGAACGGGCGGGCACGGCGCGCAGCCTTATTGCCGGTCTGTCCCGGTTTCGGGTTTTTTGACTTTTAAACCAGGTTGGCAGGACGGGGGTCGCCTGCACGAACGGACGGGGGGACGTCATGGCCGGTGCAAAGGAACGATTTGAGGTCCCGGGGATGGAGGAGAGCATTCTCGGATCGAAGGCCGCAAAACACATCAACAGGACCAGCATGGACAAACTGGAAAAGGCGCTCCTGCCCTACGAGAAGCAGTTGCGGCGCCAGGAGAGGTTTCGCAGATCCATTGGCGTCAAGGAGGTCGATCAACCCACCTACCTGCGGTACATCACCGGCCCGGTCGAACGCTTTGAAAAGGCCCGGATGGCCTTTTTGTGCATGCGGCCCGACAACCCCCATGGAGAGGCACTGCGGAAGAAGTTCAAGGAACGGACCGGATACGACCACTACCTCAGCCCCCTTCCTTACGAAGAGCTGGACTACCAGGACCGCATCGGCCGCGCCATGGCCGATGCAAGCTACCGCGGATGCGCCGAGTACGACCCGAAGCCCTTCCCCGTGACGCCTCCGGCGGGGCGACTGGAGTTCAGGGACGACGCCTCGGTATCCCGGCTCGTCAAAAAGGTCGGACTGATGTTCGGCGCCGACATCGTGCGGATCACCCGACTGGACCCGCGATGGGTCTACAGGGGGGACAACATCTCCCATCCCTACGCCATCGTCGTGGCCGTCCAGCACAAGCACAGCCTGCTGCAACTGGCCCCCTCCTATTACTCATGGGGCTCCACCGCGGACTCCTACAGCAGGCTCAAGCTGATCACCACCCAGCTCACCGATTTCATCCGGGGGCTGGGCTATGATGCCATGTACCGCGAAACCCGGGGGGGCGGTAATCCCGAACTGAACATGGTTCCCATCGCCCTGGATGCGGGGATCGGCGAATTCTGCCGGACGGGGAGGGTCCTGTCCCCCGAATACGGCAACAACATGCGCCTGAAGGCGGTGACGACCGACCTCCCCCTGCAGCCCGACAAGCCCATTTCTTTCGGTCTGCACGACTTCTGCATGGCCTGCGAGAGCTGCGCGAAGTACTGCCCCGCGGGCGCCGTTCCCAAGGGAGAGCCGAGCGACCGGACTCCCAGCCCGGTTCACAACAACCCCGGCTTCCGCAAATGGTGGATCGACGCCGAGAAGTGCCTCATCTTCTGGGGGATCAACAAGCGCAAGTGGCCCAGTTGCGGCGGCCGCTGCATCGCCGTCTGCCCCTGGATCAAGCCGATGAACCCGATCCACAATCCCGTCCGGTGGCTGGCGATCCACTCGCCGGCCTTCATCAAGCGGTTTCTCGTGCGGATGGACGAAATCACCCAGGGGCACAGGAGAAAAATCGATCAATAGCCCAGGCTTTGCGGACGCCGGGTGCGAGGCTGCCCGCTCACAGGGCGGGGCTCCCCGGCAAGGAAGGTCACTCATTCATCGAAACCCTCACCCCGGCAGGCAGGGCGGGGCTCGCAAAGAGCGCTCCCGGTCATGAGCCGGCAGCCATCGGGAGATCAGGCCTCCGTCATCTCCCGCACCTCCACCGCCACGTCGTACAATGTGCTCCCCCGCCCGCGGTCGGTCAGGCGTTGCGAGGTCAGCGCATTCACCCCGCGCCGGCCGGGGATGAACTCCCGCCACCAGATGCCTTCCGTGACCACCGTTCCCGCGGGCGCCCGCTCCGTGACGTTCAGGACAAAG
>JBFMBA010000158.1:0-5125 GCA_040755475.1 Thermodesulfobacteriota bacterium | reverse complement strand
TTTCCCGAGGACCCCGGTTCCTACCAGCTTGTCGTTCAATGCGGTTCGTGCATGCTGAACCGGCGCGAGGTCATCTCCCGGATTCTGCGCTGCAGGGAGGCCGGCGTGCCGATCACCAACTACGGGGTCGCCATCACCTACGCGCTGGGGGCCCTCGATCGCGCCCTCTCAGCCTTTCCCGGCCTGCGATCCTGATTCGGGTCCGCGCGCCCAGCGAATGTCGCGGGGAATCCCCGCCCGTCTTCAGCCCTTGCGGGCCGTGGCGATCGCGTCCCCGAAATGCCTGCGCAGGAGGGTCAGATCGTGCCCCAGCGTGATGACCTGGGCTTTTTTCTTCCAGAGCGCCACGGTCTCGGCGAAGTTCCCGGCGGTGGGGTCGAGATTCACCGACACGAATTTTCCCCGCTTCTTGGCCGTATCGAAAATCCGCTCCTCCAGGGCAAGGACCGACGGGTGGTTCTTCTGCCCGGTGAGGCCCAGCGCGTTCGCCAGATCCCCACGGCCGCTGCCGATCAGATCGATCCCCTCCACGCCCAGCGTCTGCTCCAGGTTGTCGGCCGCCTCCCTGCTCTCGATCTGGACGCCCAGGAGGAGCTCTTCGTTCGACCATTGGGCGTACGCCCCGCTGTCGATGGCGCCGTAGCGGGTAACCCTCGAGGCGGCGAAGGTGCCCCTGTCCCCCAGGGGGGCGAAGTGGACCGCGCCCACGACGGCCCGGGCCATCTCCGCCGTAGCAACGTCGGGGATGAATAGCCCCATGGCGCCCGCCTCCAGGACCTTGGCGATCAGGTGCGGATCGTAGTCCACCCTCACCATCGGCGTCACGCCGCTCGCCTCGGCGGCCCGGATCATGTCCACGACGAGCGGCAGATCGACGGCGCTGTGGCAGATATCGATCCGGACGAAGTCAAACCCGGCGTATCCGGCCAGCTCCACCATCACCGGCGACGGGACGGCGATGTACAATCCGAATACGGCCCGTCCTTCCCGGATCGCCTGCCTGACCGGATTCTTTTTCAGCTCCATCGTGAATACCCCTTTCTCCTGATCGGCCGGGAGCGTCTCCCCCAAGCCCCGCCTGGTGGGCAAAGAGGCCTCCGCACCGGGAAGCCGCGCCCCGTATACGGGAAGCTTCACCCCCATGCCCTGATCCCCGCCCCGCTCTTCCCGACCAGGGGAGGAATGCAGGAGGCGACCTTTTTCATGAATCTCTCACGTCATTTCTCGATCGCCCTGCCGGTCCGCACTCTTTCACGGCCTTTCGATCGCGCTGCCGCTTTTTGTCCTGTCTTACGCTACGCGGCTCATGAGCTCGCCGCCCTTCAGGGCGGTAATCAGCTGCTGTGCCGTGACCAGCGAGCTCTTGTCCTGGGTCTCGACGGTTCCGCCCGCCGCGTGCGGAGTGACGACGATGTTCGGCAGACCGACCAGCGGATTGTCCGTCGTCGGCGGCTCTTTCTTGAAGACATCGAGGCCCGCCCCGAAGATGCGGCCGGCTTTCAGCGCGTCGTAGAGGGCCGCCTCGTCGACGATCTCGCCCCGCGACACGTTCACCAGGATGGCGGTTTCTTTCATGAGGTCCAGCGCCCGGCTGCCGATCATGTGCTTCGTTTCCGGCGTCAGGGGGGTGTGGATGGTGACCAGATCGGAACGCTGCAGGAGCTCATCCAGCGACGAGAGTCGCTCGTGGGGAATGTCCGGCCATGTCTTTTCGGAGACATACGGGTCGTAGGCCAGGATCTTCATGTTGAAGGCGGCATGGTACTTGCGGGCGATCCGGGTGCCGATATTGCCCATTCCGATCACGCCGACGGTCTTTTCCCAGAGTTCCATGCCCAGGTAGTTGATCCGCCTGACCACCTCGCCGGCGCGTATCCGGCGGTCCGTCTCGACCACCCGCCGCGTCACGGCCAGGGCAAGGGCCAGGGCCATTTCTGCCACGGCCTCGCTGTTCACGCCCGGCGTGTTGCAGACGATGACGCCCCGCTCTTTGGCCGCGGCCAGATCGATGTGGTTGACGCCGACACCCTGCTTCGCCACGGCCTTCAATTTTTTCGCCTTATGGAAATCGGCCGCCGTCAGCGGCGTAGCGCGCACCATCAGGCCGTCGGCGTCCTCGTGCCAGTTCCTGACGCGGGGGTCGTCCCACAGCACCACCTCCGCATGCTGGGATGCATACGCAACGCCGGACGGCACGTATTGATCGAGAATGTAGATTTTCATGGTGATCCTCACTCCTTTCTCAAAACTCTGCCGGGACCCCCAGCTCGTTGCCCAGCGCGGTCAGCTCCGCGGCGACTTTGGCCTGCAACGGAATGCCCTTCTCCATCCGCTCCTGCGTCTTGATATGCTCCGGCTCGCCCGCCACATAGATCACCTCGCTCCCCCTGGCCTTTTTCGACGACTTGATCTCGTCGATATAGGCGTCCATCCGGGATTTGAAGGCCGCCACGTCGGTGAAGGCGGAAAGGGCGATGGCCATGAAACTGTGGGCCGTGCCGGCGGGCTCGGTCTCGTTGTCGATGGGTTTGACCCGGGGGCCGTAGCTCGAATCGGCGAGCACGCCGGTCAGCAGATCCACGGCGAAGGTGATGCCGTAGCCCTTGTAGCCGCCGATCGCCAGGAGAATGCCCTTCATGGCGGCAACCGGATCCGTCGTCGGCTCGCCGTGCTCGTTGAGCGCCCACCCCTCGGGGATCGGTTTCCCCTCCTTCTGGAGAACCCGGATCTTCCCCGCCGCCACGATGCTGTTGGCCATGTCCAGGACCACCGGCGGCCGCCTGCCGGCGGGAACGGCCACACAGAGGGGGTTGTTCCCCAGGAGCTTCGCCACCCCTCCCGTGGGCGCCAGACGGGGCGAGGCATTGGTGAAGGCCAGGCCGATCATGTCATGCTCCAGGGCCATCATCGCATAGTAGGCGGCGGCGCCGAAATGGTTGCTGTGCCTGACCGCCACATAGGACAGCCCCGCCTCGCGGGCCTTGCGGATCGCCAGCTCCATGGCCCGGCAGCTGACCACCTGGCCGATGCCGTTGTGTCCGTCCAGAAGCGCCGTGGCCACCGTCTCCTTCTCGATCGTCACGAAGGCGGCGGGGGTCATGGCGCCATGCTTCAGCCTGGCCGCATAAAGGGGCAGGCGAAGCACGCCGTGGGTGTCGACGCCGCGCAGATTGGCGGTCACCAGCGAGCCGGCGGTTATCCGGGCTTCATCGGAGGGAACCCCCAGTTTCAGGAGCACCTCCGTACTGAAGGCCTCGAGCCGATCGTGTCTCGCCATCACCTTGCCGCCCGCGGATGAATCCGTTGCCATCATGATCTTTCTTTCAATTTGGTTTTTTGGGGATATCAGGACCCTGCAGCCCCGCTAGAGCGGGAACCGGTAAATACTTTCATACCGAAGCCTTCCCGTCTTTGTGAGAAAGAAGAAAATTACACGCGCGCAGGCTATTGCGACGCCTCCGCCCTGTCAAGCCTTTTTTCCATTCCACCCCGTACAGGAGAGCGATATTTGCTGACGCTGCCCGGGTCAGGTTTACCCAAGGTGAGGTTTGTCTTGACAAATGACACCGACTCTACTTATATGCCCCGATAGGCAAGCCCAGTATTGATAAATATCCATTATAATCAAGATCTTTCCTCTGATAAACCATAGGAGTGACCGATGAGAAAACCCTTCAGCTATGAGAGCATTCAGGTGGGAGAGGAGCTGGGCCGCAAGGAGATACTGATCACCGACGAGATGATCCGGGCCTGCGCGGATGCCATAGAGAGCAGGCACCCGTGGTATTTCGAGGATTCTCCCTTCGGGGGCCGCATCGCCCCGCCGACCTTCCTTGACAACGACACGCTGCGCATGCTGGATGAAAACTACGAGCGGTTCGGCAGCCTCCACGCCAAGCAGGCATGGGAGTTCAGCAACCCCGCCCGGATGGGAAAGAAAGTCACCGTCACGGTCCGGCTCATCGATAAATACATGAAGCGGGAACGGCCGTGGATCGTCATGGAGCTTCTGGCCGTGGACGAGGACGGCCTGGAGATTTGCCGCGGCCGACACACGTCGCTGATGAGCCTGAAGGGAGGGGCGGCGCAATGATGAAAGCCCATGAGAACCTGGAAATCGGATCGGCCGTCGCGCCGCGGGAGTATCGGATCACGCAGGAAAAGATCAACACCTATTCCCGGTATGCCTTCCACGGGAAAGACACCAAGAACATCCACACCGACGACGAGGTCGCCCGCAGGGCCGGTCTCCCCCGCGCGCTGGCGCAGGGCCGCTATCCGGTCGGATACCTTTCGGAATATCTGCTCGATGTATTTGGGGAGGGCTGGATCCGGGGCGGGAAACTGGACGTCTCCCTGGTCAAACCCATCTTCCCGGGCGACACCCTCACCCTCCGGGGCGTCGTCCGTGAGAAGCTCCCGGAAGGAACCTTCACCCGGATCATCCTCGATGTGTGGATCGAAAACCAGAACGGCGAGAAGGCCACGGTGGGGTCCGCGAGCGGGCTGGCAGAATCGTGAAGACGCCCTGTAAAGGCCGGATGCTGCGTTGCGCTTCAGCCTTCGTGCCCGCGGCGCAAGACAAATGACGTTTCACTTCTCGGGATTCGCGCGTTCCCCCGGCCTTTTTGGCGCCGTTCGACAGGCAAGGCCTTCAGAACCGCCCGCGAGATGATCAAGGTGAGCACAAGCCACAGCGAGGAACCATGGGCATGATTTTGGCCGGCGGGATGATCCGGTGGCCGGCGGAGCATTATCCCGACAAGACCGCCGTCAAGTTCGAAGGCCGGGAGATGACCTTTCGCGAGGTCAACGAGCGGATCAATCGCCTTGCCAACGGGCTGATCGACATGGGGCTGAAAAGGGGGGATCGCGTGGCGGCCCTTCTGTACAACTCCCCCCGGGCCATCGAGACCCGCTTTGCCCTCATGAAGGCCGGCCTCTGCATGGTTCCGATCAACATCCGCCAGACCGAGGACGAAAACGCCTATATCATCAACCATTCCCAGAGCGACGTGGTCATCCTCGACGGCGACTACCTGCCGAACTGGGAACGGATGAGGGATCAATGCAGGGCAGTCAGGACGGTCATCGTCGCGGATTGTGACGACGCCGCGGGCCTCTC
>JBFMBA010000157.1:0-5077 GCA_040755475.1 Thermodesulfobacteriota bacterium | reverse complement strand
CGTGCGGATCCTTGCGGCCACGCACCGGGATCTGGAGGCGGAGGTGGCCGGGGGAACCTTCCGGGCCGATCTTTACTTCCGGCTGAATGTGGTCAGGATACGCATACCTCCGCTGCGGGAGCGCAAGGCGGATATTCTGCCGCTCTTCCGTTTTTTTGTCGATAAATTTAACGGGCAGTTCAACAGGGCCTTTACGAGGATCGCTCCGGAAGCCGAAACGAGGCTGCTCGCCTATCCCTGGCCGGGCAACACCCGGGAGATTCGAAATACGGCGGAGAGGATCGTCCTTCTGGAAAAGGGGGACACCATACTCCCCGCGCATCTCGCCTCCTTGCGACAGAAAACAGACGATCACGAAGCGACGGGCCGACCGGCCGGTCTCTTGCCGCAGGGGATCACCCTTGACGAGATGGAAAAGAGCTACATCCTGGAGGCCCTGAAGATAAAGAAGGGCAACAAGGTGCAGGCTGCCCGGTCTCTCGGGATTACCCGTTCGGCTCTCCTCTACCGGATGGAGAAATATGGAATCAAGACGCCTCGCGGGTCCGGTTGAACTGAACAGTCGCAGCGATATGTATTTCCCCTGACGGCTTCCGCCTGCCCTTTCTGGGCTGCTTCTTTACAGGCATTATGTCTGAATACAGACATTACGAGTTTTTCTCATTCATTTCAGATATCTTCCTAACATTCGCCCGGTTCATGTCTTTTTTCAGACAGCCGGCGTCCCTGACCGTTCCCATGGTTTCCAAGGCGGCGCGAGCGGTTTGCATCCATCCTTGTGTTTCTAAGTTGTCGTACGCAAAGGGTCATTCATCGACGACGCCGGATGATGTCGCCCGCCGTTGGATGATGGCACTATCCTTGCGTAAGCAACACGCGATGCACCGGCCCCGCCCGAGGGCGTTCCGTGTGGCCGGTCGCCGGATGAGGTGTGTGCCCATGACGGGAAGGCATCGGGCTGGATTCAGAAAAATGGCATGATAACCGATTTTAAAAAGAGAAAGGAGAATACAATGTTCAAGAAAGTGTTGATTGTAGTTGTAGGGATGGCGCTTGCGCTCTCGATGGTCGGTGTGGGGATCTCCGCGGGGCCGGATATGAATCCCAAGGTCAAGGAGATGCTTACAACGGCCAAGGCATCGATTAAAAAGGTTCCCGCCCAAGCGGTCAAGGCCGCCATCGACTCGAAGGAAAAGGCGATTTTCCTTGATGTCCGCGACGGGGGCGAATTCTCCGCCGGGCACCTTCCGGGCGCCATGAACATCTCCCGCGGTACGCTGGAGTTCAACGTCTTCGGGAAGATCCCCGATCAGAACGCGAAGATCTATGTCTACTGCAAGACGGCCGCCCGCTCGGCCCTTGCCACCAAGACCCTCAACGATCTTGGATTCAAGAACGCGGTCCTGATGGACGCTTCCTACGAAGCCTGGGTCAAAGCCGGTTACCCGGTTGAGCGATAAGCGCGATTGAGTAAAGAAACGGAAGGCGGGGGCGTCCGGGGAACGACCGGGCGCCCCTGTTTTCAAGGGAAAGCTATTTCTGTGGATACCATACCGAGCATCACACAAACGACGACGCCTTTGAAGATATCGAGGCGGGGCTTCCTGAAGGGCTCCGCGGCGACCGCCGGCGCCCTTTCCCTGGGGCTTCTCGATTTCCAGGGCTGGGCCAAGACGAGCGCCAAAGCCCCCGTCACCCGCGTGCCCACCCTCTGCAACGGGTGCGGAAACCGCTGCGCCGTATTTGCCTTCGTGAAAAACGGGCGCATCTGGCGGATCGAAGGAAACCCGGAGGCCAACGGGAATCAGGGCGTGCTCTGTCCGAAGGGCCACGGCTATCTCCATGATGTCTATAATCCCAACCGGATCCGCACCCCGCTGAAGCGGGTCGGAGGGAAGTTCGAACCGATCTCCTGGGAGAAGGCCTACCAGGAGATCTCCCAGAAGATCAACCTGATCCTGCTGGGAAGCGGCCCGGAATCGATCTTCTGGGTCAATTATCCCCAACCCAACCATGCCTATGCGCTCCGGTTGATGCACGCCCTGGGCAGCCCCCACTACTTCACGCACGGATCCACCTGCTACACCGCCCGCAACGCGGCCTGGAACTATACCGTGGGGAGGCTTCCCTCCAATGACCTGGTGAATTCCCGGTTCATCATGATCATCGGGCGTAACCCCGCCGGCGGCATCGATCTGGGACAGGTCAAGGATATCGTCCGCGCGAAGGAACAGGGGGCGAAGGTGGTGGTGGTGGATCCGCGCCACAACGAAACGGCGATCCTGGCCGATGAGTGGCTTCCCATCAAGCCGGGGACGGATCTGGCGCTCCTGCTGGCGATGATCAACGTGATGGTGGGAGAAAAACTCTACGACAAGGCGTTTGTCAAGGAGTTTACCGTCGGATTTACCCAGCTTGAGGATGAGATCATCAATTATCCCCCCGAGTGGGCGGAAAAGGTGTGCGACATCCCCGCCCAGACGATCGTCCGCATCACGCGGGAGATCGCCCGGCTCAAGCCGCACGTCCTGATCCACCGGGGCTATCACGGAGCGATCGGCGCCCAGTACCTGAACAGCTTCCAGACCGCCCGGGCGCTGGGCATCGCCAACGCGCTGCTGGGGAACATCAACCGAAAGGGGGGCCTCTACTTTGCCGAGACGGCCGAACTGGGGGAGCTGCAGCCCACCCATCCGGTTCCGGCGGGTCCCTCGGGCCCGAAGGCGGACGGAACGGGCATTCCCGGTCGATACCCCCTCGGCTCTTACGGCGACGGGATATCCCATTCCATCCCCGAGCTGGCGTTGCGCGGCATCCTGAAGTGCGGTTTTGTATATCATCACAATCCGCTCCGGACCAACCCCAACCCCAAACGGGTGATCGCGGGCTACAAGAAACTGGAGCTTCTGGTCGTCATCGACCCGGTGCTTTCGGAGACCGCCTCGATCGCCCACTACGTCCTGCCCGCATCCTTCTATCTGGAAGCCGATGAGGCGATCGACAACAAGCACTCCGGCAAGCGGGCGCAGGTCAGCATCCAGCAGCAGGTGATCGACCCTCTGTTCGATTCACGGTCCGGTTTTCAGATTATCCAGGATCTGGCCAAAAGCTTGGGTGTCGGAAGGTTCTTCAACTTCACCCTGGACGAGGCGAACGCACTTCGCCTCAACCCCCTGGGGGTGGATTTAAAGAAACTGAAGGTTCGGGGGGTCCTATCGGTCGGGAGGCAGTGGAAGGAGGGGTGCGGGAAACTGGGAACCCCCGCGGGAAAAGTGGAGATCGCCTCATCGACGCTCGAGGGCCTCGGCTACCCGGCCATCCCGCGGTGGGAGGCGCCGCTGGTCTCCCCTGACGCGAAAGACCCCCATTCGTTTCGTTTGATCCACGGCAAGCAGGCCATTCATACCCACGCCATGACGGCGAACCAGCCCTACCTCATGGCGATCAGCCGCCGGTACGACATGATCCGGCTGCTGATCAACCGCACGCGGGCGGAGGCGATCGGGCTCAAGGACGGGGACGTGGCGCAGATCACCTCGCTGGTCGGCGAAGGCCGGATGCGGGTGAAGCTGACCGAAGGTCTGCACCCTTCCTGCGTCTGGCTCCCCAGCGGCTACGGGATTTTTTCCAAACATCTGACGACGGCCTACGATCAGGGCCTGTCCTACAATGACTTCCTTCCGACCATGTTCGACCCCACCGTGGGTCATGCCATGTCATCGGAAGTCATCGTCCAGGTGAAGAAGGCGTAAAGGGGCGTATATGGCAAAGTACGGGATGGTCATCGATGAGACGAAATGCGTCGGCTGCTATGCCTGCCGCGTGGCCTGTCAGAATCAGAACCATCTGCGCGAAACCGAGGCGTATAATTACCTCGTGGAGCGGGAGTTCGGGCAGTTTCCCCATTTCAACCGGGAGTTCCTGCCGGTTCAGTGCCAGCACTGCGACAATCCGCCCTGCGTGGCGGTTTGCCCGACGGGGGCGTCCCACAAACGAAGGGACGGGATCGTCCTGGTCAACGAGAAGGACTGCATCGGCTGCAAGTACTGCATTGCCGCCTGCCCCTATCATGTCCGCATCATCAAGCAGGAAGGTTACGTCGAAAAGTGCCGCTTCTGCATCGAATTTCTTGAAGAGGGCGGGAAACCCGCCTGCATGACCACCTGCATGACGGGCGTCCGCCTGTTCGGGGATCTGGACGATCCCGACAGTGATATTTCCCGCTTTGTCGCGACAAACCGGCATCGGCTGAGGGTATTCAAACGGGAGATGAACACCAGGCCCCGCATTTTCTACAGGAAGGGCTGATGAGACATTTAAAAATCGCAATCCCTCCGCGCGCTGGACATTTTTCGACCCTGCGCCCCCTCGCTTCGCTGCGGGGCGGGGCACCCCGAAAAATCTCCAATGCGCGCTTCCGGGATTCGATTTTTAATTTTCACACAGGTTGCCTGATATGATGACCAATGGAGAGAAGGAACGATTTTGCGCTTTCGCCGCGGCTCTCTTCGCACCGCCCGCAGGGGCGATCGTCGATGAGCTGCAGCGGAAAGAACTCCGGTCCCTGATCGGGGAGTATGCCCGAAAATGGGGTGGCGACCGAATACGTCCAGAGGGATTTATCCCGGCGGCAGACAGGGAAGAACTCCTCTCCACCCTGCAGAGGGAATACACACGCCTTTTTGGCCCCTGGGGGGAGAAGATTTCCCTGGTCGAGTCCACGTACAAGCGCTGGACCGGCGACGAAGAGTGCCAGATGGTGTTTGCCGCATCCAAGGGCCTGATCATGGGGGATCACGCGCTCCACATGCAGGAGCTCTACCGGCGCTCATCCCTGGAGATTCCCGCCGAATACCGAAGCATGCCCGATCATCTGGTTCTCGAGCTGGAGTTTCTTGCCCTGCTGTATCGACATGCGCCGGATGAAGCGATCGAGGGGTTCATCGGGGATCATCTGGATTGGATCCCGGAACTCAGGGAAAAGGTGGAGAAAGCCGAACCCCACCCCTTTTATGAAAACGCCGTCGCGCTGCTCCATCTGTTTTTGCAGCACGAGACGGAAAACAACAAGGTGAAG
>JBFMBA010000156.1:0-3764 GCA_040755475.1 Thermodesulfobacteriota bacterium | reverse complement strand
GCCGACCCGGCCCTGACCGCGGCGCAGGGTCACATCATTCGACTTGGCTCCTCCGTGCCACGCCCCGGGATCCCGGTGGCCGCGTGGGGAAGAGCGCCAGCATGATGACCAGGGTCCCTTTGGAAATCGTCTTCATCTTCCTACTCCTTTCATTCCCGCAGAAAGGGGTCGGTGAAGCATTCCATCACCCTATGACGCGGTGCGTTCCCTGTCGTACTGCGCAACCCCAAAAAGTGCACCGGGGCTGGCCCGATCCTCCCCATGACGTGGAGGGCTTCGGTACTGCCGTCAGACCTTCTCCGGTGGCGGCGCCGGAGCAGCCGAGCGGAAGGAGGGGGAGGCAGTGACCAGGTTCCCTCCCTCGTCAAAGGCGGTGGGCGCCGAATCCGTCGAGATTTCAAGCTGGGGATGCCGGCGAAGCTCCCCGGCGAGCGCCTCGGTGGCCCAGAATCGGTCCAGGTGGAGCGTGCTGCTGATGCGGATGATTCTCGCCTTTTCCGGATGCGCCAGCCTGCCGATCACCGCATCGATGATGGCTCTGTCGTTTTCCAGGGTGACCGGGACCCTTCCGGCGGAGTAGATCCCGGTGGCCAGCACGTTGGTGTACGTGGCGTGGTAATCGATTTTTTCGACCAGCCGCCGCGTCGCGAAATCGGCCAGGCCCACGCCCATGGCGTTTCCTTCCGTTGCCTCGGTGAGATCGAGCACCGCCAGGGGGACCGCCACCTGACCGGTGACAAGCATCCGCCGGGTGAACCCGATCACGTTGGTGTCCATCCCGGAGCCGCTGATGTCTTTGCCCATGCGGTCGACGATGAGCAGATTCAGATCGCGAACCGGTATTTTCGCCATGATCGAACGGGACTGCTTCGCCCAGGCGATATCCAGTTCCTTGAATTTCTCGGGGGGCACGACGGCCACGTCGCGGGTCTGGTCGTAGGCGTTTTCCAGAACGGCCACGCCGAAAAGGACGGGTACGGCGGACCGGATGAAATCCCCGAGGGCGCCCAGCACATCCGTCCTGCCCGAGGCGTGGACGGCATCGGCCCCGGCCTTCTTGCCGAGTCCCACGGCCAGCATCTTGTTCAGACCGCTCTGGATGTCCCCTTTGAAGACCTGATGGGGCTTGATCCGGTTGATGACGACGATGCCGTCCGCCCCATGGGCGTTGCGGTCCATATACACGGGAATGCCTTCCACCTCGCCCAGACGGACGACCTCCATGGATGAGCGGATGGGGGCGCCTGTCCGCGCTTCGGTCAGACCGATTTCCTCAAGGACGCTGACCTGTCCGCGGTCGGTTGCGCCGCCATGGCTTCCCATGGCGGGCACGAGAAAGGGCTGCCCGCCCCGCGACGAAATGTAATCGACGACGGCCCTGGTGATATCGCAGAGACTGGCGATGTGACGGCTGCCCGCGGTGACTGCGATGCGTCTGCCCCTGCAGGAAAAGAGGCTCTCGGGCAGCGCGTTCAGCTGATCGTATGTGGTGCGATAGGGATCGTCGGTCCGCTTCCCGTCCAGATGCTGACGGACCCCGATCCATCTGGGATAGTCCATAGGGGATCTGACACCATGAGCGGTCGGGGCGGCGGGTCATCGGGCCCGCCGCCCCGGATTGAATCAGTTCAGTTCGATATCCTCGAAGGGGCACGTAAACCAGATCAGCGGCTGGATCTTGTACGGGTTCCCTTTCACCCTGGGGCCGATGGCCGCCGGAGAGTTGGTGTTGGTCAGGGTGATCCACATGCTGCGATCGTGGGCCAGGGTCTGAATCCTGTCGCTGAGCGCCTTACGTCCCTTCTGCGACGGTTCTTTCTGGTATTTGCTCCAGAGTTCCGCCAGGTCGGGGTAGTTCCCGTAAGAGCCGCCGCCGAAGAGGATGCTCAGGCGCATCGCGACCGTGGGCGCGGTGGGGTTGTCGATGAAGACCGCATCCTTCATCTTGCCCGCCGCCCGCTGGGCCAGAAGCGCCGGCTTGTCCAGAAGGACCGTTTCCACGTTGATGCCCACGGCCCTCCAGTAGGTGGCCACCTGCTCGCCGTAGGGCCAGTATCCGCCCTGGTAAGGATAGAATTTACCCCCGTTGAAGCCCGAGGGGTACCCGGCCTCTGCCAGAAGCTTCTTGGCGGCCGCCGGGTCGTAGGGGTCCGGCGGGAAATTGATGCCCGTCGGGTCGCCGCCCATCGCCATGGATCCCACCGGTCCCGCGCCCGGCATATGGATGTCCGCCAGCGTCTGCCGGTCAATGGCCAGGCTTGCCGCTTTGCGCACCCGCGGATCGGCCCAGGGCGATTTGGGGTCCCACTGCGCGCCCAGGTACGCCATCCAGTTCACCGGGCTCAGGGGCGAGAGCACCCGCAGCCCCGGGGTTTTCTTCAGATCTTCGTAATAGACCCCCTGCATGAGCGTGCCGATATCGGCCTCGCCGCGCTTGACCATGGCCAGCCGGGTGGCGGGCTCGGGGATATTGAAAAATTCCATCCGCTTGATGTTGGGCGTCTTCCTCCAGTATCCGTCGAAGGCTTCCGCCACAAGCTTGACGCCGGGAGAATGTTCCACATACCGGTAGGGGCCTGCGCCGATGGGCGCCTTCTTGAAGGCCGCGTCCCCCACCTTCTCCACGTAGTTCTTGGGAACAATCCAGGCGATGGTGGTCGCCCCCGGCAGCATGTACTCGAGGAAATCGGGGAAGCTTTCCTTGAAGCGGATGCGCACCAGGTTGGGGTTCGGCGCTTCGACCTGGTCGAGCCGGCTGTGGATCGTCTTGGCATTGGCGCCCTTGTACCGTTTGATCGTGAAGACCACATCATCGGCGGTCAGCGGGTCTCCGTTCTGAAATTTGACGCCCTTGCGGATTCTGAACTCGTATGTCTTGGAATCTTCGCTGACGGTCCAGGACTCGGCCAGGCTCGGGGTGAAGAGGCCTCCGGGCATGGGCTTGAGGAGCGCATCGTGAAACAGATACAGGGGGTGGTAGGCCGGTATGGGAAAGCTGCCCATGGACGGGTCGAGCCAGTCGGCTGAAAAGGACCAGTGGATCGCCTGTTTGAGCACGCCCTTGGATGCCGCATGGAGGTTGCCCGCGCCGATCAGCACAATGCCGGCAACGGCAAGAACGCAGATCATCCGCACCCATCTGATTTTCATCTTTTTCTTTTCTTTCATGTTTTTCCTCCTTATCACGTGATGGCGTTTACTGTAGACGTCATCCGTTGCGTTTACGTCCTTTCCGTTTGACATGCGCCCATTTCTCCAGGACGGAACAGACGGCGGCCGTGTCCTTGTCTTCAAAACCGAGGGCCATGGCGCCCAGATAGACCTGCCTGCAGCCGGTGAAGAGCGGCGTCGGACAATGGAGATCCGAGGCGAACTGCTCGATGATCTTCAAATCCTTTTGAAAGACCTTCACTTTCATGCTGGGGTTTTCATAGTCGTCCCGCACCATGCGCGGACCCCGAACCTCCAGCATGCGCGAACGTCCCGAGCTGTCGTTCATGACCCGGTAGATCAGCTCGGGATCGAGCCCGGCCTTGATCCCCAGTACCATCGCTTCCGCCGACGAAACGTTGTGGATGGCCACCAGCAGGTTGGCCAGGATCTTCATCTTCGTTCCGCTGCCGACTGCACCGAGATAATAGTTGGCCCTGGCGAAACCGCGGATCACGGGCAGGCACCGGTGATAGGCATCCGGGTCTCCGCTGCCGTAGACCACCAGGTCCTTTTCGGCCGCCCGTATGCCGCCGCTGATCGGGCAGTCCAGG
>JBFMBA010000155.1:0-3479 GCA_040755475.1 Thermodesulfobacteriota bacterium | reverse complement strand
AGAGGAATCGCAGGAGGCTCGCTCCGGCGGAGAGCCGCGCGCGGGGCGCTCCGCTTCATGTGGACAATCGTCTGCTCCCGGCAAAGCATGCGATCAGACCCGCTGCGACTGCCACCCCCCACAGGGCCTTCTTCGACGCGCGCCGTCGTCCATCCCGGATGGAACGATCTCCGGGCGCCGGCTCGGGCAGAGCGGGGGCTGAGGTAAGCTCGAAATAGTCCTGAGGGATATTGCCCGATTTCCTGCCGGCAAGGACGAGCGCTGCCATGATCGCGGCTCCCCCGGCGAGGGCGGCGATGTCTACGCGAATAGAGGAAGCTCGCCCGGATCTCATATCCAGAGCGCGAAGAGCGGCGGGCGCGAGCAGGCCGGACCAGATCGCGGCCATAGTCCGGCGTCTTATGGGCGACCGTCCTACGGAACGGCGCAGCCCGCGGGACATAAGACATGCAAGAGCCGTCTGGGAGGCGGAGGAAAAACCGCCTATCCGCCGGAGTCTCCTGAGGGTCCCTTCGGAATCCCCGTTGAACGATGCCGCCAGAGAGAGGGCCGCCACTCCGTTGGAGAAGCTTGTTGCGGCGACGAGGGGGGACACGAATGGAAAGGCGCCGATCCAGATGGGCATGCTGGTCTCTTCGATCTCCGTCCCCATGTAGACGGACACCAGACCTCCCGCCGCGGCCGCAAGAATCCCGGAGAGGCGGTCCAGCCATTTGCCAATGTTTCCCATTCCCTCATCCGCAAGAAGATTTCCGGCCAGGGCCACGGTATTGAAGCCGCTCATCTTCGTGAGCGTCCAGATGCCGATGGACATGGGGGAGGTGGGCTTGAAGATGCGGAGCATATTGTACCAGCGCTTGGGGGTATGCAGTGCAGCCACAAACATGAGGGGACCTGCCGGTGAGGCCAGGAACGACAGCATCCGGCCCATCCGGATCAACTTTCGGTTCGTTTCCCGATCCAGGAGGTCCCCGATCGTGGCAATCATCTGGGCGGAGCTGCCGATCCCCTGCAGGAAGAACCCGGTTGCGGTCTTCAGCCCATAGTGGCTGTGCTTCAGGGGGGGGATTCCATAATAGGTCTGGCCCGCGTACGCGGGAAAAGGATGGGCGGACTGGACCTGGCCGATATCAGGAGCTGCCATTTTCACCCCCTGGAGCAGTGGACGCCGGAGCGTCCCATCCTTGCAGTTATTCCTTCTTCGCGTCCTTTGCGCCTTAGCGGTTTAATATTCTTGCACCCTGTGCCTGAGCGCTGCCAGCGCGCACAGGACCAATCCGGCTACGACGGCCGCCCCGGTCATGAGACTGGGAACTACGTTCCTGGAAGGCAGCCGGGGCGAAACAGGGAGATTGTAGGTCTCGGGGCGATCGAGCAGCAGGAAGAAGGCGTGCAGTTCCTCGATGCCCCCCGTCGCGCCCGGCGAACCGGGAACGCCGTAGAGAAAGGCATCCTCCCGCCCCAATCTCCGGAGCTGGCCCAACCTGGCGTGCGCCCTCTCCTTCAATTCCCCTGTCTCCCCGAACTGGATGGAGTTGGTCGGGCAGGCCTTTGCGCAGGCCGGCTCCAAACCTCCCTTCATCCGGTCGTAACAGAGGGTGCACTTGTGGGCCTTCCCGTCCGCCATGTTCAGCTCGACGACGCCGAAAGGGCATGCCGGGACGCAGTAGGCGCACCCGTTGCAGATGTCCTGCTGCACGACCACGGTCCCGAACTCGGTCCGGAAGAGGGCTCCGGTAGGACAGGCCTCCAGGCAAGCGGCGCGCCTGCAGTGCTTGCACACATCGCTCATCATGAGCCAGTGGCTCTGGAAGGATTTCAGAATATCGGCGCGACGCCCGCGGTCCGAGATGTGCTCAATGAACCGGACGTGTCGCCAGGTCGTTGCCGAAAGCGCATAGGTGTTGTCGTAGCTCATGCCCGAGAGCTTGATCCCGTCGGCCGGGAGCGCGTTCCACTCCTTGCAGGCGACCTCGCACGCCTTGCATCCGATGCAGAGGCTGGTATCGGTGAAAAAGCCGTAGGTGCCTCCCGGCACGATCCTTACGCCCGCCGTAAGCTCCGACTCGTCGGAGATGACCCCGGACAGGATCGATTCGGTGTATTCGAGGGCCCGCGCGGGAACCGTTTCAGGGAAAAGCGGTTTCGTCATGTAATGCCTCGGTCGGTACATGTTCACAGGGGCCGGCGGCGTCCCTGAGGAGATTCCGCGCCTCTTCAATGCAGGATCGCTGTATCCCCCCTGACGGGTAGATCACGCCCGCAATCAGGCTCAGGGCCGTGTTGACGCGGTCGAGCACCCTCTTGACCTCCGCGCCGTCTGCAGGGCTCTGGGCCTTGCGATGGCGGCCGATCAGGACATCCCTCAGTCGGGCCACTGCGTTTTCCGCGACATCCACCTCGTCGAGCAATCTCGGCGGGTGCAGATCGAGTGCGGTGTCCAGCTTTGAAAGCGCCTTTTGGCACAGCCCGACTATCTCATGGTCTTTTTCCACGGTACCGGCAGCGCTGATTTCATTCATGTATTCACCCCCGTGTCCGCGGGCCTGACAAGGTTTTAAGGTGACGAACAGCGAACATCGAAACGAAGAGAGAGAGCATCTCTAGGAGCAGCCTCCCGGTTGTCATTCAGCGCGCACTTCCAAACCCGTCGCCCGGTCGCAAGCAGGAGCTTGCTCCTACAACACACCGCACGATCGCAAGCAGGAGCTTGCTCCTACACCTCAAGAATACGACCTTTCCGCAGATTGCACGTAAACGCCTTGCTTTCATGAATCGTCGTGTTGGGCTCTCCGACCACCGCGGTGAGCGTATTGGCGATGGAGCCGGTCGCGTAGCCTTCCCACCCGAAGTGCCAGGGCATGCCGATCTGGTGGACTGGCTTCCCGTCCACCCGGAAAGGACGGAGCCGCTCGGTAATCAGGGCGCGGGCCTCGACCTCCCCCCGTGCCGTGGACAGGACCACCCAGTCCATGTTCTCGATCCCCTTCTCACCCGCAAGCTCCGGGGCGATCTCCACGAAAGCGGAAGGCTGGAGCTCGGCCGTGGAAGGCACCATGCGCGTCGGTATGGCCCCGGAGTGGTGCTCGGTCAGCCGGTAGGTGGTGATCGCATAGGGGTACCTGGGATCGGCAACTTCATGGTAGGCATTGTCTTCCCGGGCCCACTTCTTTGCCGCCGGGTTGTCCTGCTGGCGGTACAGCCCGTTCCGGACAGGCGATTCCACCGGCTCGTAGTGGGTCGGCAGCGGCCCGTCTCTCAGGCCCGATGGAACGAAGATGGAGGCCTTGCCGTCGGAGATCATGATAAAGGGAGACCGGCCGTCCAGGGCATCCATGCCCTTTGGCTTCTTGGACCAGTCCGGCTTGAATTCGGGGGGCTTGTCCTGCGTGAAGTCGCAGACATCATTGCCCGCCCACTCCTTCCTGTCCCCGTCCCACCACATGTAGCGCTTCCGCTCGGACCAGGGTTTCCCGTCC
>JBFMBA010000154.1:0-13457 GCA_040755475.1 Thermodesulfobacteriota bacterium | reverse complement strand
CCAGTTTGAAAAGCGACAGCACCTTCCGGATGGAGCGGACGAACCAGGGAGGGTAGTTTTCGCTTCTGAGGACACGGTAACAGGTGGAGCATTCCACGCATTCATCCTGATTCACGACGGATTTTCCATCCCCATCGAGGGTGATCACCCCCATCGTGCAGATGATGTGGCAGTTGCCGCAGCCGACGCATTTGGTTTTGTCGATATCCATATTTCGATTATTTCTCCCACCGAGCGTGGTAGACGCTCCAACCCGGAACGATGCTCTTGCAGTTGATGATCTCGAGATCCTCCAGAACCTGCAGCTGATGTTCCACATTGGCGGGCATGAGCGCCGCCTCCCCGGGGCCGATTTCTTTTTCCTCGGATCCGATCCGCAGCTTCGCCCTCCCCTTGAGAACGACGATCCCCTGCTCGTTGGGGTGGGCGTGGGGCTTGGCCTGCGTTCCGGCGGGATAGGAAAAAAGCCCGATCTCCATGGTCTCCCCCTTGATGTTCGGCCCGTTGGCCGAGGAATACTCCGGGGTGATCATTCCCTTCTGCATTTCCGTCCACTTGAAAAACGGCACCTGTGTTTCCTCCTTCCATTGATGGTGGTTAACGCGATTTCTTCCCGAACAACCCCTTGTAAAACGTCAGCGCAATCACGATCAGCATGAGCGTGCCTATCGGTCTGGACAGCACCGTGAGCACCGTCGCCTCCTGCCCCTGGAAGATCATGATCGCCTTCCGGAGATTCTCGTCCGCCATGGGTCCCAGAATCACACCGAGAATCATCGGAGCGAGCGGATACCTCATTTCATAGAGGGCCCACCCCAGCAGCCCCATCCCCAGCATGACGTACAGTTCAAAGACCGACTGGTTGATCCCGAAGGCCCCGATCGCGCAGAGCGGCAGGATGACGGGCATCAGGATCTCTTTTTTCATCGTGAAGAGCTTCACCCCCGGCTTGATGATCACCAGCGCCACGGCGTACATGAGCATGTTCGCGACGATCAGGGAGATGAAAAAGAACTGGATGAGTCCCGGATGGTGCATCTCCAGGGCCGGTCCGACCCGGATGGCGTGGAGATTCAGCGCTCCCAGAAGGATGGCCATCCCGGCGCTCCCCGGAATGCCCAGCGTGATCGTCGGCAGGAGGTCTCCGCCGATACAGGCGTTGTTGGCCACCTCGGAAGCGATCAGCCCGCTGTAGGCCCCTTTCCCGAACTTTTCCTTCTCCTCCCCTTTCGCCCCCTGTTTGGCGAAGATATAGGCGAGAAAGGAGGCGATGTTGGGACCTGCGGCGGGAAGCGCCCCGATGATCAGCCCGATGAATCCGGATCTCAGCGTGACCCCCCAATGTTTTTTCATCATCGAAAAAGGGGGGATGATCCTGCCCACGGGTCTGGTCTCCATCACCAGGGGAGGGCTCGCCAGGGCTTTGAGGATCTCCGCCAGGCCGAACAGGCCGATGATGATGGGGATATTTCCTATCCCGTCTATGAGCACGGGCAGGTCAAAGGTGAACCGGTGCACCCCGTGGATGGGGTCGACACCTATCATTGCAATCAGCAATCCGATCCAGCCCGAAATCCAGCCCTTTACCGGCTTCTCGCTGCCCACCAGCGTTCCGCAGATGACGATCCCCCAGAAGGCGAGCAGAAACAGCTCCCAGGCGCCGAACTTCAGGGCGATGGCCATGATCAGGGGGATGAAGATGATGACCGCGATGATGCCTATCCAGTTTCCGAAGAAGGAGGCGACGATGGCTGTGCCCAGGGCGAGGCCCCCCTCCCCTTTCTGGGTGAGCGGGTAGCCTTCAATGGCGGTTGGAATGGAGGCGGGGGTCCCGGGGATATTGATCAGGACGGCGGTGATCGACCCGCCGAAAACGCTCGACGTCATGATGGCCATCAGAAACATGATCGCCTCGTAGGTGGACATCTTGATTGTCAATCCCACCAGGAGCGCCATGGCCATGGTCGTCGACAGAGCCGGCATGGCCCCCCAGACCATCCCGAGGACGGTCCCCGACAGGGCGATGATCAGCATGTTCAGCGTGAAAAGATCCTTGACGGCCAAAAAAACCGAATCCATCGATGCCCCTCCTTACATGCCGACGCCGGGCAGGACCAGCTTGAACAGCACCTTGAAGGAAATGGAATAGAAGGCCACGACGCAGACTGAAACGATCAGGATCCTGTATAGCTTCGTTTTCCAGTACAGGTAAAGGGCCGCGGTCATGAAGAGGAATGTCCCGATCTCGAAGGGCAGCAGGTTCAGGATGACGACCAGATAGACCAGCACCGTCATCAGCGAAAAGAGGCAAAGCCTCAGGTTTCCGTGCGTCCAGGATTCCCGGAGGTGCGTCACGCCGAACAGCGCGACAAAGCGGCGATATCCCTTCCGCTTGAATGAGTGGATGAAAATACTCAGCGCCATGATGAAAAGGGAGAAGGCGATCAGGAAAGGAAACAGACCGGCGGAGGAGGCGATCCCCGACGGCCTGGGCCATGACCAGGCGACAGTGCAGACTATTCCCGAGAGGACCATCAGGACGATCCCCATAAAAAAATCCGCCGCGGGGGTCTCTTCTGTCTCCTGCTCCGTTTTTTCCTTCAACTCCTCGATGATCGCCATGGTTCTCTCCATCGTCCGATTCTCGCCCCGGGCCCTTCTTCGCCGCGGGACCGGGGGGCTGGAAGCCTTGTGAAAAACGACACCGCGTCATCCCGCCCGCGGGCGGGATGACGCGGATGGGGTTTCCGGTCGCCGTCCCGGCGGATCAGGTCAGTCTGGGTTTATAATCCTTCGGCGGCCACCATTTTTCGAATTCCTCGGGTCTGGGAATTCCAAGCTGGGCGGGGTCGACCTTGGCGATCCCCAGTTCTTTAAATGTCCAGGAGGTGACGCACTCCTTGTAGGCGGACATTTTATCGGCTTCGGTAGGCGTCAAAGACACTTTAAAGCCGATGTTGTGTTTCAGCACTTCCTGGAACTTAGGGGTATCGACGGCCTTCAGGAACGCCTGGTGGATCGCCTTGAGGATCTCGAGCGGGGTATCCCGTCTGACACCCAGCGTAATATCCGCCCCGAAGGGCTTTAAGCCCGGTACGAACTTGTTTATGGGTTCGAACTGGATTCCGTCTATGGTCATCGGCTTGTCGACAAAGAGGGCCAGATTTCTCAGCTTTCCGGCCCTCAAAAACTCGATCTGCTCGTGCAGGCCCGAGCTGATGACATCGACCTCTCCCTGAATCCCGGCCAGGACGGCGGGCGCACCTCCCTTGTAGGGGATGTAGTTGAACTTCACCCCGGCGGCCTGGGCCATGATCGCGTCTCCCTCGTGCCAGATTCCCCCGATGCCGGAATGGGACATGGTCACGGGCTTCTTTTTTGTGGCATCGAGAACATCCTGAAACGTCTTGAACGGGGAATCCGGTTTGACGGCCCACGCCTGAATGGTGGTCCCCACCATAAACCACTGCCAATCCATCCACGGCACCCCTTTGTGATACCCCATGGGGCGGAGGAATTTATTGTAGTTGCTCGTTCCGAGCCAGGAGTAACCGTCTGCCGGTCTTTTCAGGACAAAATCCGTGGCGATCGCCGCCACGGAGCCCGGCATATTGCCGACCTCGATCGTGGTGCCGAGCGGTCCCTCCATTCCCTGGACGACGCCTCTGTTGAATACGTCGGTTCCTCCCCCTATGCCATAGCCGACGGTCACCCGGATCGGCTTGGTCGGCCAGTTAGCGCCGAAAGCCAGAGAAGGCCCGAACACCGGAAGGCTCAGCACTCCCGCCGCTCCCATCAGCTTGATAAAGTCCCTTCTGTCCATACCTTCACCTCTTCTCATGGGCACATCCTCCTTTCTGAATAGGGCACCAGCCCCCGTTTGGCGACCACGCGGTCTGATCCATGCTACCCGGAACGATCGACTTCGTCCCCAACCTTCACCGGCAGGGCGACCGGGAAAAACCGGTCCGCCGCCTCCATGGGCCATATACAGAGGTCCGGTACAGACCGTATTGACCTTGGCTTGCCGACTTCGGACAAAGGGGATTGACCTTCATTTCGCGCGGGGGAGTATAGGGAAAGCCCTTTCCCCTGTCAACGCAAATATGGAGATCCCCGCTCCGCAGGGCGTCTCTCTGCGGCCAGACGGTGTTTTTTCCATACGCCGCCCCCTGCCAGGCTGGGTTTGCGGATTGCCGCAGGGAACCCCTTCATCGAAATGACGGCTATTCGGAAGAGGTGGAGTAGGTGCGAAGATCCGGGATGCCGCTGCCGTGAGGCTCCTCCGGATGCCGATCTCCACGGATGCCCACGTGCCGGCTTTTTCCCTGGGCCTCCCGCCTTTTGAGGTACCGGTCCATAATCTCCGTCCGGGTGAGAACGGCTTCCACCCGTGGCGTATGAACCAGGATATTCTCCTTTCCCCCCTCCTGACGATCGATCAGAACAATGACCCGCTCGATCAAAAGACCGGCCTCCCGCGCGCGTTCGATGGCGGTGATGGTGGAAATGCCCGTGGTGATCACGTCATCGATGATCGCCACCTGCTCCCCCGGCTCCACGTTCCCCTCGACGGCCTTTCTCGTGCCGTGATCCTTCACGTCTTTTCTCACCACGAAGGATTTGATGGGTCTGCCCTTCTGGAAAGAGATGACCGACAGGGCGTTGGCGATCGGGTCCGCCCCGAGGGTCAGTCCGCCGGCGGCTGTGACCGCCGAGCCGGCCAGCATGTCCCAGATGATTTCCCCGATGAGGTTCATCCCCTCGGGATCGAGCGTGGTGGGTTTGCAGTTGAAATAATAGTTGCTCTTCAGTCCCGACACGAGGGTAAAGGGCGGGTCTTCGCTGTATTTGAAGGACCGCTCGAGAACGATCTGGATCAGCCTTTCCTTCCGTGCATCCATTTCCGGCGCACTGGCGATGAACCTGTCTTCGGAATGCCCACCCATCGCTTCACCTCCGCGGTATCTTACAGGACCTGCGTCCCAAGCCGACAGGTTGTATAGCACGGATCACGTCATTTGCATAGTCGGGCCGGCGCAGGTTTTCCCGGGACCGGATCCCGGCGGACCCGCTGATCACCCCCGGCCGCCGGCGGTTCGAAAACGCGATCTGCCCAGTTCGTACAGATCGCCGCCATGGATGTCGTTGATCACGGTTGCCGGAAAGTCCTCCACGGCGATCCTCCGAAGGGCCTCCGGCCCCAGATCGCCATAGGCGACGACCTCCATCGCCCTGATGCGGCTGGAAATGAGGGCCCCCGCCCCGCCGATGGCGCCCAGATAAACGGCCTTGTATCGCATCATGGCGTCCTTCACTTCCTCCGAGCGCTTCCCCTTGCCGATCATCCCCTTGAGCCCCTCGGCCATCAGCCGGGGGGAGTAGGTGTCCATCCGGTAGCTCGACGTGGGACCGGCGGAACCGACGGGCTTTCCGGGTTTTGCAGGCGTCGGCCCCATGAAGTAGATCACCTGCCCTTTCAGATCCACGGGGAGCGGCTTTCCGGTCTCCAGTGCATCGATCATCCGCTTGTGGGCCGCATCACGCCCCACATAGATCACCCCGGTCAGGAGCAGCTCGTCACCGGCATGGAGGGTAGCCAGAACCTCGCCGGTGAGGGGAAGGGTGATCCTGCGCACTGCCTTGACATCGGCCTTCATCGGCTGACCGCTCCTCCCGTCAAAGCACCGCCGTACGGTGCCTCACGCTGTGGCATTGCAGATTGACCGCAACCGGAAGCGCGGCGATATGGGTGGGAAACACCTCGACATGAACGGCCAGGGCGGTGATCCTGCCGCCGTAGCCCATCGCACCGATGCCCAACCCGTTGACGCGATTCAATATGTCGGTCTCCAAATCGGCAATCTCCGAATCCGGATGAGGGTCACCCACCCTGCGCAGAAGCGCCTCTTTCGCCAACAGCATGCATTTTTCCGCCGTTCCACCGACGCCCACACCGACGATGACGGGGGGACAGGGATTGGCGCCCGCCTCATCGACGCAATTCACCACAACATCGATGACACCCTGCCGTCCCCTGGCAGGGGTGAGCATGGCGAGCCGGCTCATGTTCTCGCTGCCGAATCCCTTCGCCAGCGCGGTGATCTTCAGCCTGTCACCGGGAACGATGGTTGTATGGATCACCGCCGGCGTGTTGTCCGCGGTGTTGACTCTGGCGGAAAACGGCCTTTCCACCACGGAGGTGCGCAGGTATCCCTCGGCATAGGCGCGGCGCGTCCCTGCCTGCACGGCCTCGTACAGGTCCCCTCCCGCAACGTGCGCATCCTGACCCAGCTCGAGAAAAACGACGGCCATGCCCGTGTCCTGGCACAGCGGGATCTGATCGCCGGCGGCGACTTGCGCGTTTTCCAGCAATTGGCCGAGCACGTGGCGGGACGCAGGGGATTCTTCCCTTTCATAGGCCTGCCGGAGGCCGGTGACCGCGTCATCGGACAGGCGGTAACAGGCGTCCTGGAGGAGGAAGGAAACGGCCTCCGTCACTTTTTTCGCGTCGATCTCCCTCACCGGAGAGTCCCTCCGTCGCACGCCATGCCAGCCGCCCGCGGGGTCGGCTTACAGGGCGCCCCGCCCGATCCTCCTGGCGTGCCGGGCGGGCAGTTCACTGGCCATGTACGCCGGGTTCCATGCCGTCTGCTCAGGGCGGGGCGATCACGCCAGCAGTGCCTTCACCTTTTCGACGACAAGGTCCCCCATCGTTGCGGTGCCCACGACGGTGGCTCCGCTCTGGCGGATATCTTCCGTCCGGAAACCGGCCTTCAGGACCAGGCGGACGGCATTCTCGACGGCGGACGCCTCGGCATTCATACCGAAGGAGTGGCGGAGCATGAGGGCCACCGAGAGAATCGTGGCGAGGGGGTTGGCGATGCCCCTGCCGGCGATGTCGGGCGCGGACCCGTGGCTCGGCTCGTACATCGCCGTCTTCGCGCCGCGGCTGGCCGAGGGCAGCATGCCCAGCGAGCCGGTGAGCATGGACGCCTCGTCGCTCAGAATGTCGCCGAACATGTTGGTCGTCACGATCACGTCGAACTGGGCGGGGTTGCGGATCAGCTGCATGGCGCAGTTGTCCACGTACATGTGCTGGAGTTCCACGTCCGGATAGTCGCGGCCCGTTTCCGTCGCCACATTCCGCCACAGCTCCGTGGTCTCCAGGACGTTGGCCTTGTCCACGGAGAGGAGCTTTTTCCGCCGCCCCCGGGCCAGCTCGAAGGCGGTCGTGACGATCCGCCGGATTTCCCCCTCGGTATAGACCATCGTGTTGATCCCGACCCGCTGGCCGTTCTCGCTCCTGACGCCCCGGGGCTTGCCGAAATAGGCGTCTCCGAGCAGTTCGCGGACAATCAGCAGATCTGTCCCCCGGATCACTTCCGGTTTGAGCGGCGAAGCGTCGATCAGGTCGTCGAAGACGACGACGGGACGCAGGTTGGCGTAAAGCCCGAGCCCCGAGCGCAGCCCGAGCAAACCCCGCTCCGGCCGGAGGGCGTAGTCCAGCGGCTCCCACTTGGGCCCCCCGACAGCGCCCAGTAGGACGGCGTCGGAGGCGGCGGCCATCTCCATCACGGGATCGGGCAGGGGGGTTCCGAAACGGTCGTAGGCGGCGCCCCCGACGAGCCCCTCCTCCATCGCGATGCGCACGCCGCACCGCGCCGCCACCACATCGATGACTTTCCGCGCCTCCCGGACGATCTCCGGCCCGATTCCGTCCCCGGGCAGGACCGCGATGCGATAGGGGCTCATTGCGTCTTCCTCTTTGCGATGTGCTTCATCAGCCCGCCGTCGTCGATGAGCTGCTGCATGAAGGGGGGAATGGGCTCGATGCGAAGCGGTTCCGCATCCCCGCCGATGATCCGGATGAGACCGTCATCGGTGTCCACCTCGATCTCGGAGCCGTTGCTCACCCGCTCCCAGAGTTCGCGCGACTCGAAGATGGGCAGCCCCATGTTGAAGGCGTTGCGGTAAAAGATCCGGGCGAAGCTCTTGGCCACGACGCAGGCGATCCCGGCCGCCTTGATCGCGATCGGGGCGTGCTCCCGCGATGAGCCGCAGCCGAAGTTCTCGCCGCCGACGATGATGTCCCCCTGTTTCATCTTCTTGATGAAATCGGGATCCGCGTCCTCCATACAGTGGGCGGCAAGCCCCTGCGGGTCCCAGATGTTCAGGTACCTGGCCGGGATGATGGCATCCGTATCGATGTTATCGCCGAATTTCCAGGTTCTTCCTCTGAATTTCATATATCAAAAGTCCTTTCTGATCGCTTCTTCTTTCGCCCTTATCCTTTCAAAATTCTTTCAAATAGTCCGCCCCGGCGTGGCAGCGGGGTCTCCCCGGGGTTCAATTGGAGATTTTTCCGGGTACCATGACACCGCAGCGTAGCGGCCGCCGGGGAAACGGTCCGAGCGCCTGAGCGCGAGTTTTTTCCGGCAGCGAAGCGAGGATGATCATGGTCGGAAAAAGGTCCTGAGCCCCGGGGAGACCCCGCTGCCTCACCGGCTCACACCCTCACAACTGCTCCGGTCCGACCAGACGCCCGGCGATGGCCGTGGCCGCCGCCACGGCCGGGCCCGCGAGGTACACCTCGCTCCCCGGGTGCCCCATCCGGCCCACGAAATTCCGGTTTGTCGTCGCAACGGCCCGCTCCCCCTTCGCCAGGATTCCCATGTAACCGCCCAGGCAGGGACCGCAGGTCGGCAGGCTGATCACCCCCCCCGCATCGAGAAAAATGTCGAAGAGCCCTTCCTGCATCGCCTGGCGGTAAACGGCGGGCGTCGCGGGTATGACGATGAGCCGGTAGCGGGGGGCGATGTGCCGCCCCTTCAGGATTTCGGCGGCCACGCGCAGATCCTCGATCCGGCCGTTCGTGCAGGAGCCGATGATCGACTGATCGATTGGAATGTTCCCCACCTCGCTGATCCCCTTCGCGTTGGAAGGAAGATGGGGCAGGGCAACCTGGGGCTCGATCGCCTCCACGTCGATATCGATGACCGAATGGTAGAGAGCATCGGGATCGGAGGTGTAAAATTCGTATGGGCGTTCGGCCCGGTCCCGGACATAGGCCTCGGTGACCTGATCGGGGATGAAGATCCCGTTCTTGCCCCCCGCCTCGATGGCCATGTTCGCCATGGTCAGCCGGTCCGCCATGGTCAGCCCGCGGACCGTCTCGCCGGTGAATTCCATCGCCCGGTAGAGGGCGCCGTCCACGCCGATCCTGCCGATGGTGTGGAGGATCAGGTCCTTTCCGGAAACCCAGGGGCGCCTTTTCCCGTGGTAGACGAACTTCATCGTCTCGGGCACCTTGAACCAGAGTTCGCCCGTCATCATGGCCGCGGCCAGGTCGGTGCTTCCGACCCCGGTGGCAAAGGCGCCCAGCGCCCCGTAGGTGCAGGTGTGGCTGTCGGCGCCGGCGACGAGGTCTCCGGGCACCACAATGCCCTTTTCCGGCAGGAGCGCATGCTCCACCCCCGCCTCACCCACGTCGTAGTAGTGGGTCAGTTTCTGTTCGACGGCGAAATCCCGCATGAGCTTGCACTGCTCGGCCGAATCGATATCCTTGTTCGGGGCGAAATGGTCCGCCACCAGGACGACCTTTTCCCGGTCGAACACCGGGCCTCCGCCCGCCTTTCGGAAGGCATCGATGGCGATCGGCGCCGTGATATCATTTCCGAGGGCGATATCCACCGACGCGTTGATCAGCATCCCCGGCCGGACCGTCTCGAGGCCCGCGTGCCGGCTGAGTATCTTTTCCGTAATGGTCATTCCCATTTCGTGATTCTCCTTGCCTTGTTCACACGCCGCTTCCGCCGCGGCGATGTCTGCCTTCTTACCGGATGTTCGCCCTTTATGCAACCTTCACCTTCTTGACATCCTTGCTGAGCCACTCCAGGCGGTTGAGGGCGTTGATGTAGGCCTTGGCCGACGCCACCAGGATATCGGGATGGGCGCCGCGCCCCACGGCGGAGCGGCCGTTGAACTTGAGCTGCACGGTCACCTCCCCCTGCGCGTCGGTCCCGCCGGTGATGGCGTTGACGGCATACTTCAGGAGGGGATAGTTGGTATGGGTGATCTTGCGAATCGCCGCGAAGGTGGCATCGACCGGCCCGACCCCGAAGCCGGCCTCCTGAACCATCATGCCGTCCACCTCCATCTGCATGGTCGCCGTGGGCACCGCGGCGTTCCCGCTGACCACGTTGAGATACAGGAAGCGGTATTTCTCCTCATGCCGGGAGGATTCCTCATAGACGATCGCCTCGAGGTCCTCGTCATAGACCTCTTTCTTGATGTCGGCCAGCTCCTTGAACCGGACGAAGATATTCTTGATCTCATCGTCCGTCAGCACGTAGCCCATCTTCCGGAGGCGGTCGGAAATGGCGTGGCGTCCCGAATGCTTTCCCAGGACGATGTGCGTATCCGATATGCCCACGGACTGGGGGGTCATGATCTCGTAGGTCCTCTTTTCCTTGATCAGACCATCCTGGTGGATCCCCGACTCGTGGGCGAAGGCGTTGGCGCCGACGATCGCCTTGTTGGGCTGGACGATGATGCCGGTGATCTGCGTCAGGAGGCGCGACGCCTGGTGGATATACCCGGTCTTGATCCCCGTGTGCAGACCGAAGAGATCCTTCCGGGTCTGGATGGCCATGACGATCTCCTCCATCGCGCTGTTCCCCGCCCGCTCGCCGATCCCGTTGATCGTGCATTCCACCTGCCGCGCCCCGTTTTTCACCGCGGCCAGCGCATTGGCCGTGGCCAGGCCCAGATCGTTGTGGCAGTGCACCGAAATGACCGCCCGGCCGATGTTCGGCACCCGCGAAAAGAGCGTCGCGATCAGGTCGCCGAACTCCTCCGGGATGGCATAGCCCACCGTGTCCGGGATGTTGACCGTGGTTGCGCCCGCGTCAATGACGGCTTCGACCATCTCGCAGAGATAATCCCTCTCGCTTCGGGTGGCATCCATGGGGGAGAACTCCACATTCTTCGTGTAACCGCAGGCATGGTTGACCGCCGCCACGGCCTCCCGGAGGACCTCGGCGCGCGTCTTTTTGAGCTGGTATGTGAGGTGGATGTCCGATGAGGAGATGAAGGTGTGGATCCGGGGCGACGCCGCCCCGGCAATCGCCTCCCAGGCGCGATCGATGTCGGACGCATTGGCGCGGGCCAGCGCCGCGATCTGGCACCCCCTCACCTCGCGGGCGATCTGCTGCACCGATGCGAAATCGCCGTCCGACGCCACCGGGAAGCCGGCCTCGATGATGTCCACCCCCATTTTTTCGAGCTGGCGCGCGATCCGCAGCTTTTCGTCCGGATTCATGCTCGCGCCGGGAGACTGCTCGCCGTCCCGCAGCGTCGTGTCGAAAATAAAAACCCTGTCTCCTGTTTCCTCCATAACGGACTCCTTTCACAATGAATAAAAAAGGCCATGGACTTGCCGCCCATGGCCTTCAAGATTTCGATCCCTTTTGGGTTTTTTACGGAAATCCTACATCAGAGGGGCGGCGGGTCCTGTGTGACAGGCAAAGAAGAGCGAGGCCCGAAAGACCGGGCAGTGCACCGATACCCACGATGTTCGCTCCCCTGGCAGCCGCCGTCATTGTATGAAAACCCTCTCTTTTATTCTCCACTGGCCGGTTCATAAATCAAACCGCAGGTCCTGTCAAGCTTTTTTATTGGCAAACACATCTTCGAACCGATGCCGCTGATCCAACGAAAGCGGTTATACATAGTGGATGACATGCTGAAAAGGGGGTATCATCCAGGAGGGGAGGAGGGTGCCGAAACCTCCCGGATGATCCCCCTGTTGTTGTTTACTGGATTACCTTCTGCCCCAGCCCCCGGCCCCCGGACCGCCGCCCTGGCAGTCGCCGCCGCTGCAGGAACCGGGCCCGAAGCCGCGACCCTTGCCATAGCCGCGACCCGGTCCATAACCGCGACCGGCCTCATAACCTGCGGCAAAGGACTTGGCCTTCTCCCGCTGCTCCGGCGTGAGGACCTTCAGGGCATCCAGACGAAATGCCGTCATTTTGTCCTGCATCTGGTCCCGCACGGCTCTCATTTCCTTCTGCGCCGCCGCGATCTTTGCCTGGTCGGGGTTCGGCTCGAGCCAGAGTTTCCGCAATTCGTCCCGTTTCGTGAACATCTGATCCCGGAGCGGCCTGACGTCCTTGTAGTGCGCCTCCCGCAGCTCGTTCATCTTGGTCTTCTGATCGGCCGTCAGTTCTATCCCTCCGTATCCACCGAAATCCCCGCGTCCGCAAGGCCCGTAACCGGGGCCTCTCCCCGGACCAAAGGCCAGGGCGGTGGTGGCGATCATCGCCGTGACCATCAGTGCCACTAGTGTCACCATCAGTTTCTGCATTTTCCGTTCTCCTTTGTGCGTGAGTTACGAGAATGCGTATTCTCGTTTGGTTCTCTCATACAGCAACAGTCGTGCCAGCATAGCCGCATGATCTCCGTCATCCCCATCGGTACTGCATAAGCGCGTGATCGGCACCCCCGCCATCAAGGGATTGCCGCACCCGCGGAGAAAAAGATGGATAATTAGTATCCACTCGTGGTATCCAGCTGATCAAAAAGTATCCGGAAGCGGAGGGAGACGGTACAGACCATGTCGGGCGGGCAGCCAAGAAAGCGGCGACTCTGGGCGATGATCCCTCCCTGGCTCATCATCGGCGCGGTGGTCTTTCTCGTGCCGCTTTTCATCTTCATGACCCTGGAGAACATCCATCGGCAGGAGGAGCAGACGACCCGCCTGCTGGTAGAGAAAGGGGCAGCCCTGATCCGCTCCTTCGAGGCGGGGGCACGGACCGGTATCGGTCTGCAATGGGGCGGGTTCCAGCTTCAGAAGCTCCTCATGGAAACGGCCCGGGAGCCGGACATCGACTACCTGATCGTCACGGATGTACGGGGGACGATCCTTGCCGACAGCGACCCTTCGCGGCTCGGCATGGGTTACGGTCTCGACCTCAACCTGCCGGAAATTGCCAAAAGCGAAACGCTCACCTGGCGGCGTGTCCCGAACAGCGAGGGAGCCGACACCTTTGAAATATACCGACGGTTCGCGCCGACGGGCGGCCCTCTCCCGGGATTCCCCGATCCGACACTCCTGGCACCCGGACCTCCCGAGGAGCAGATGCCGGGTCTGGTCATTTTTGTCGGACTGGACATGGGACCCATCCTGGCCTCCCACCGGGAGGACCGGCGCCGAACCATATGGATGGCCGTCATTTTCCTCCTCATCGGCTTTGCGGGCATCGTATCGCTGATGCTGGCCCAGGGATACCGCACGGCGAAGAGCTCGCTCTCGCGGATCAAGGCCTTTTCCGACAACCTGGTGGAAAACATGCCCATGGGCCTGGCGGCCTTCGACGGTTCGGGCGCCCTGACCGCCTTCAACCGATCGGCGGAGCGCATACTCGAACGGAAGGCCGCCGATGTGCTGGGAAGGC